>NZ_CP021109.1:4500000-4587366 GCF_002119725.1 Bordetella genomosp. 9 | reverse complement strand
GTCGGTCTTGTCTAAACCTCGATTCTACCTTGCCCGGGCTGTGGTTATCCACAGGGCGGCGCGCCCGCGCGTGGCAATCCGGCCCCTAACTGTTTGACAATAGAGAAGAAACTTGCTGAAATGGCGGGCTCGACTGGCGGCGGGTGACTTGTTTCGTCCCCCGTTTCCGCTTCGCCGCGTCCCGTCCGGATACGGCTTCCCGGCATTTCAGGCTGGAAGCACGTCCGCCGGGCAGCATGGACAAGGGGAAGGTCCGAGGCCCCGGGGGCCGACCGCCAGAGGCGGCAGCGCCATGGCGACGCCGCAAACCCCGATCGATCTGTAAGCGCCTTGGCCATGGGCGCGTGGGCCCTTTTGCCCACGATTGCCGCCCATCCGTATTTTTCATTGTTCTTTTTGTGGACCGCCCATGAAACGCACCTTCCAACCCTCCGTCACCCGCCGCAAGCGCACCCATGGCTTTCGCGTGCGCATGAAAACCCGCGGCGGCCGCGCCGTGCTGAACGCCCGTCGCGCCAAGGGCCGCAAGCGCCTGGCCGTCTGAGCGCCGCGCCTGGACGCGCGGCGACGCCGGCCGGCCCGATGGCGGCAGCGCCATCGGACAAGCCTGTGCCCGCTCAGCCGACCGCGCAAGGGGCCGCGCCATTGCCCGAGCAGTTGCCCGATATGCCCCGCCCCACGCTTCCGCCGGAGGCGCGGATGCACCGCCCCTCCGAGTTCGCCGCCGCCCTCAAGGGACGCCGGCTTGCCCGAGGGGCGTTTTTCATGATCACCTTCGCCGCACCCGGCGCCGCCGCGGAATCCCCGCAGGCCCGGCTGGGGCTGGTCATCGCCAAGCGCAACGCGCCTCGCGCCGTCACGCGCAACACGCTCAAGCGCGTCGTGCGAGAGGCGTTCCGGGCATGCCGGCATTCGCTGCGGCCCGGCGACTATGTCGTGCGGCTGCAGGCGCGGGTGCCGACCGAGCTCACCCTCAGGGCCCTCAAACGGGCAGCCCGATCCGAAGTAGACACTCACTTCCAACGGCTGCTACGCTCTGCGCCATGATGGGATCCCCGACGCGCATCCCACGGCGCGCATGTGGCGCCGGACCAAGACCGGCATCAGCTTCGCCACGGAATGCGTGCCCGCCTGGCGCACCGGGCGCAACATCGGCCCGGCCGAACCCGCCGCGGGGTGCATGCGCATGATCAAGTCCTTGTTGATCGCACCGATCCGGTTTTACCGGTTCTTCCTGAGCCCGTGGATAGGGCGGCAATGCCGCTTCACGCCCACCTGCTCCGCCTATGCCATCGAGGCGATCGAGACCCACGGCGGGTGGCGCGGCTTATGGCTGGCCGTCCGGCGGATCGGCCGCTGCCACCCTTGGAGCCCCGGCGGGTATGACCCCGTCCCCGACGCGCCGCGGTCCGGCTGCCCCTGCCATTCCGGCCCCCGCGAGCGCACTCCGCAGGATTGACGCTAAACTGGCGGGCTTTGCCGGTCCCGCTTTTACCTTGTAGGCACCATGGATATCCGACGCACCGTCCTCTGGATGATTTTCTCTTTCTCGCTGTTGCTCCTCTGGAACAACTGGCAAGTCCATAACGGAAAGCCGTCGCTGTTCGGCGCCTCGACGCCCACCGCCACGGCGCCGCAGGGTTCGAAGCCGGCGGCCGCGCCCGACGCCGCGCAGCCCGCGGCCGGCAATACGATCCCCAACGTACCCGCGGCGGGTCAGCCTGCCACCCCCGGCGGCGTGCCGCCCGCGGCCGCCAAGGCGCAGGCGGACTCGCAAAAGATCGTCGTCACTACCGACGTCCTGCGGCTGACCTTCGACACCACCGGCGCGCAGCTCGTCCAGGCGGTGTTGCTGAAGTATCCCGATTCCAATCGCGGCGACCAGCCGACCGTGCTGCTGGACGACTCGCCCGAACTGACCTATGTCGCGCAGTCCGGCGTGGTGGGCGCGGCCAGCCAGCCTGGCTTCCCGACGCACCAGACACCGTTCCGCATGGTTTCGTCCGAACGCAACATGACGGGCGACACGCTGTCGGTGGTGTTCGAAGCCGAATCGGGCGGGTTGAAAGTCACCAAGACCTATACGCTGCATCGCGGCCGCTACGACATCGACGTGCGCCACGACATGACCAACACCAGCGCCGACCCGCAGCGCCCCTCGCTGTACCTGCAGCTGCAGCGCGACGGCAACGATCCCCCGGACACGTCCAGCTTCTATCACACCTTCACCGGCATGGCGGTGTACTCGGATCAGGACAAATTCCAGAAGGCGACCTTCTCCGACATCGCGAAGAAGAAGGCCAGCTATATCAAGCAGGCCGACAATGGCTGGATCGCCGTGGTGCAGCACTACTTCGCCACCGCGTGGATTCCGCCCGAGGGCAAGCCGCGCACCAATGAGCTGCTGCAGGTCCGCGACAACCTGTATGCCGCGCGCACGATCGAAGCCGTGGGCGAGATCGCGCCGGGCGCGTCGGCCAGCGTCGATGCGCATCTGTGGGTCGGCCCGCAGGACCAGAAGGCCATGGCGGCGCTGGCGCCGGGCCTGGACCTGGTGGTCGACTACGGCTGGCTGACCATCATCGCCAAGCCGCTGTTCGCCCTGATGACGTGGCTGCACTCCATCCTGGGGAACTGGGGCTGGACCATCGTGGCGCTGACGGTCATCGTGAAGGCGGTGTTCTATCCGCTGGCCGCGACGAGCTACCGGTCCATGGCCCGCATGAAGCAGGTCACGCCGAGGCTGCAGGCGCTGAAGGAAAAGTATGGCGACGACAAGCAGAAGCTCAACGCCGCCATGATGGAGATGTACCGCACCGAGAAAATCAACCCCTTGGGCGGCTGCCTGCCCATGGTGGTGCAGATCCCGGTGTTCATTTCCCTCTACTGGGTGCTGCTGGCCAGCGTCGAAATGCGGGGCGCGCCCTGGCTGGGCTGGGTGCACGATCTGTCGGTGCATGACCCGTACTTCATCCTGCCGGCCATCATGATGGCCACCATGTTCCTGCAGATCAAGCTGAACCCGACGCCGCCGGATCCGGTCCAGGCCAAGGTCATGATGATCATGCCCCTGGTGTTCGGCGGCATGATGTTCATGTTCCCCGCCGGCCTGGTGCTGTACTGGTGCGTGAACAACACGCTGTCGATCCTGCAGCAGTGGTACATCACGCGCAAACTGCGCCTGGAAACGGAATCCGCCAAGCGCTGACGGGCGGCGGGGACGGCTGGCCATGAAGAAGCTGGACATCCCCGCGCTCGAAATCTTCGTCGCCGCCGTCGAGGAAAAAAGTCTTTCCAAGGCGGCGGAACGCGAGAATCTGGTCACCTCGGCCGCCAGCAAGCGGGTGGCCGAACTCGAACGCCACCTGAACCGCACGCTGCTGCACCGCCATGGGCGCGGCGTCGAACCCACACCTGCCGGCGTCCTGCTCTATCAGCGCGCCAAGGCCATCCTGCGCAGCGTCCAACTGGCGGAAGAAGCGGTAGACAGCTATTCCGCGGACGGTCAGGCCAAGATCCGGCTGGCCGCCAATCCTTCCTCCGCGCTGCAATTCCTTCCCGGACCCATGGCGCGCTTCCTCAACGGGCGCCACAACGTCGCGGTAGACCTGCTGGAAGCGCACAGCTACGACGTGCCGCGCATGGTGGCGGACGGTTCCGCCGATATCGGCATCTATCATGCGGACCGGCCCGCGCCGGGCGTTTCGTCCTTTCCTTTCCGGCGCGACCGCGTGGGCCTGGTCGTCCCGCGCGGCCACGCCTTGGCCGCGCGGGGTTCGCTGCGCCTGGAAGAGGCGCTGGACTACGACCTGCTGGGCTATTTCCCCCGGCATTCGCTCGACCAGTTCCTGGACTATATCGGGCTCACCGTGTCCCGGCCGCCCAAGGTCAAGCTGCAAGTCTCCAACTTCGAGACGCGTTGCCGCATGATCCGCGAAGGACTGGGAATCGGCGTGGTGCCCGAAGGCATCGCGCGCAATTACCTGGCCGATATGGGGCTGGTGCTGCTCACTCTGCAGGATGCGTGGGCCGAGCGGCATTTCTTCATGTGCGTGCGCGATGCCGCCAGCATGAGCCCTCTCATGGCGGATTTGGTGGACACCTTGCGGCCTGCGCCCGGAGCGGTCTAGCGCCGGCGGACGTTAGACCGCGCAAAGGGAATCGGGCCCAAAGGCGTCAATCCAAAAGCCATCAATCCACGAAAGGCATCAATCCACGCCGACGTGCAGCTCCTGGATCAATCTGCCGTTCACCGCGATATCGTGCGCGTACAGCTTCGCGAATTCCTGCGGAGATAGCCTGGCAGGCAGGGCGCCCATCTGCGCAAGCTGCTTCCGGCCTTCCGGCGTGTTCATCACCTGGTTGATGGTGCGATTCAGCTTGGCCACGATTGCCGGCGGCGTGCCGGCGGGCGCCATCACGCCATACCAGGCCTGGGGCGAAAAGTCCTTCACGCCCACCTCGGCGAAGGTCGGCACGTCCGGCAACTGCGGGTTGCGGGCCTCGCCGCCGATGGCGAAGCCGCGCAGCTTGCCCTGCTGAATCTGCGCCATCACGGTGCCCAGCGTCGCAAACGACAGGTCCACGCGCCCGCTCAGCATATCCATCATCCCCTGCGCGCCGCCCTTGTACGGAATATGGCGGATCCGCAGCCCCGTCTTGTCCTGGAATTCGGCCAGGGCCAGATGCGGGTCGGAGCCATTGCCCGATGAAAACGCCGTGAAGGTATCCGGCTTGGCGGCGATATCGCGCGCCAGGCTGGCGTAGTCCTTTTCCTTGACCGAAGGCCCGACAACGAGCACGTTCGGCATGGTAAGCAGCACGGCCACCGGTTGAAAATCCTTTTCAACGTCGAAAGGCAGCGTCTTGTACAGCCATTTCACGTTGACGTGGCTGCGCGTCACCAGGAAGAGCGTATAGCCGTCCGGGGCCGCCTTGGTCATCGCGGCGGCGGCAATGGTGCCGTTGGCCCCGCCGCGGTTCTCCACGACGATGCGCGCGCCGTGCCACGCGCTTTGCAGCCGGTCGGCCAGGATGCGCGCGGCCTGGTCTGCAGGACCGCCGGCGGGAAAGCCGACGAGCAAGGTGATGGGACGTGCCGGGTAGTCGGCCGCATCGTCGGCCGCCATGGCGGCATTGCAAGCAAGGGCGGCCGCGCAGGCGCCGGCCCAACGCAACAGGCGCTTGGAAAAGGTCATGAGGCTTGTCTCCATTGTGATCTTGTTCTCGGCTCGGTTGGCCCGGGCTCATTCCGATCTTAGGGAGAGGGCGGCCGGCAAGGTTTGAAAATTTGGCAAGGCAGCGTTCACGGCGGATCGACGCTACTGAAATCGAGGCCGCAGTCCTGCTCCGCCGTGAAAGCTCGCTTGCCGATTTTTCAATCCCCGCGGTGTGGCGAAGGACTAGAGTGGGAGGATCGGCGACGATCATAAAAGCGGGCCCAAGCGCCATGGCGCATGCCGCGCGCATCATACGGAGACATCCATGCTGCTCGAATCCCTGTCCGCCTATGGCGCGCGCGACGCCATCGCGCCCCTGGCAGATGAAGTGCTGCATCATGCCAAGCGCGCCGTACTGGACTGGCTGTCCGCGCTCTACCCGGGCACCCGCTTGTCCCCCTGCCGCGAGCTGCTGGCCGCCCATAACGAAGAACTGGGCCATGGCCGTTGCAGCCTGCCCGGCAACGGCACTACGGCCTTTCCCGCCACCGCGGCGTGGATCAACGGCAGCGCCTCGCATACCGCCGAGTTCGACGACATCTTCCGCGACGCGGTGTATCACCCGGGATGCCCCGTCATCGCGGCGGCACTGGCCCTGGCGGAACACCGGCGCGGCACGGGGCGCGCGCTGCTGAACGCGATCGTGGTCGGATACGAAATCTCCACGCGCATCGGCGCCGCGCTGCAACCGTCCCATTACCGCTACTTCCATACGACGGGCACCGTGGGCTCGCTCGGCGCGGCCGCGGCGGCGGCGGCGCTCGCGGCCCCTGGCGATGCGGACGCGATGGGTCATGCGATCGCCACGTCCGCCACCATGGCCGCCGGTCTGCAGCAGGCGTTTCGTTCCGACGCGATGAGCAAGGCCTTGCATGCCGGCCACGCGGCCGCGGTCGGCGTACGGGCCGGCCAGGCCGCGGCGCATGGCGTCACGGGCGTGCCCGACATCCTGGAAGGCAAGGTAGGCTTCGGCGCCGCGTTGGCGCAGGATCCGGCCTGGGATGCCGTGCTGGAAGGATTGGGCGACCGTTACAACATCACGCGCGTCACCCAGAAAAACCACGGCTGCTGCGGCCATACGTTCGCCGCCATCGATGCGGCGCTTGCGCTGCGAGAAACCGGCGTGCGAGCCCAAGACATCGCCAGCATCCATGTCGCCACCTACCGGGCCGCGCTCGACGTGGCGGGCAATCCGGAACCGGCCAGCGCTTTCGAAGCGAAGTTCAGCCTGCCCTATACCGTTGCATATGCGATGCGCCATGGCTCTGTGCGCCTTGCGGCCTTCCTGCCGGAAGCGCTGCAGGACGCCGACACGCGCGCCCTCATGCGGCGCGTAAGGCTTGCGGAAGACACGGCGCTGACGGCCGGCTTTCCGTCCATGCGCGCAGCCCGCGTGACCATCGTCACACATGACGGCGCCCGGCACGAACACTTTGCGCCCTATCGCAAGGGAGACCCGGAAGCGCCGCTCTCCGACAAGGAGCTCAACGACAAATTCGATGAGCTGGCCGCTCCGGTGCTGGGCAGCGAACGCGCGCGTCAGCTGCGCCGATCGGTCTGGGCACTGGAGTCGCTGGATGTGCGCGATCTCGACCTGGCAGCCGATCAGCCAACGCATGATGCGCGGTCCTGACCCACGCGGTCCTGACCCGCCCCGTCCTTTCCCGCCGCAATGCGCCTTACAAGCCAATGCGCCGCCCCGGAGGCCGGCGCATGCGTCCGTCCCGTCGCCACGCTCCAGCCATAGACCCAACGCCAGCCTATAGCCAACACCATGTCCGCAGACTCCCATACAGATTTCGCGCAGGCCTTGCTTGCGCCACGCGCCATCGCGCTGGTCGGCGCATCGGGCGACGCGCGCAAGAACACCGCGCGCCCATTGCGTTTCATGCGCAAGCACGGCTATTCCGGCAGCGTCTATCCCATCAACGCGACGCGTACGGAAATCCTGGGTGAACGGGCATACCCGGACCTCACCCGTTTGCCGGGGCCCGTGGACCATGTGTTCGTCATGATTCCCGGCGAACACATCGGCCGCGTGATCGAAGAATCCGCCGCGGCCGGCGCACGGGTGGTGACGATCTATTCGGATGGGTTCGCGGAAACCGGTCCTGACGGGCAGGCGCGGCAGCAGGCGCTGGTGACTCGCGCCCGTGAACTGGGCGTGCGTGTGCTGGGGCCCAACAGCATCGGCACCGCAAATCTGCATTCCGGCGGCATCGTTTCGGTGAATGCCGCCTTCGAAGCCGACGACCTCGCGCCCGGCGACATCAGCATGGTGTCGCAAAGCGGATCGATGATGGGGTCGCTGCTGTCGCGAGCCGCGGCGCGAGGCTTCGGTTTCGCCAGCTCCGTATCGGTGGGCAATGAAAGCGACATCAGTGTCGGAGAAGTCGTCGACGCGCTGGTCCGGGACCCCCACACCAAAGTCATCCTGCTCTTCCTTGAAACGCTGCGGCAGGCGCCGATACTCAGCGCGGCGCTACGGCGGGCGCAACGGGCCGGCAAGCCGGTGGTCGCATACAAGCTGGGACGATCCGAACAGGGCGATGCGCTGGCGCAATCGCACACTGGCGCCTTGGCGGGCAATGACGCGGCGGTCGACGCCTTTTTCCGCGCCCATGGCGTCTTGCGCGTGCATCATCTGGAAACGCTGTTCGAAATCGTGCCGCTGGCCGCACGCTATGGCGGCGTCCAGGCGGCGCATGGCGGCGCGCCGCGCGTGGCTGTCATCACCACCACCGGAGGCGGGGCCGCGACGGTCGTCGACAACCTTGGCATGCGCGGCCTCGTGGCCGCCGCGCCGCCCGCTGAGTTCGTGACGCACATGGCGCAGCGGGGACTGCGGATACGGTCTGCGCCAGTGATCGATCTGACGCTGGCCGCGCGCCCCGAACAGTACAAGGACCTGCTGGAACAGCTGCTGATCGCCGACTGGTGCGATGCGGTTCTGAGCGTCGCCGGATCGTCCGCCCAGTTTCATCCCGACTTCGCGGTCAATCCCCTGATCCAGGCGCGCAAGCCAGACGGGAAACCCGTGGTCGCCTTTCTGGCGCCGGAAGCGCCCGCGTCGCTCGCGTTGCTGAGGCAGCAGGGCATCGCGGCCTTCCGCACGCCGGAATCCTGCGCGGACGCCTTGGCCGTGCTGTTCCAGCGCCGGCATGACGCCGGACATCCCGCACAGGCGCAGCAACCCGGCACGTCATCCATCGACTGGCCGGCCGATATTCCGCGCCACGGCGCGCTGACGGAGTACGAGGCCGGACGGATATTCCAGGCGCTGGGTCTGCCCATCGCGCGATCGGTCCTGGCCGATGCCGCCACGCTGGATCACGATGTGCCGTATCCCGTCGTGGCAAAAGTGTCGTCGCGCGACGTCCCCCACAAAACCGATGCGGGTGCGGTTCGCGTCGGCATCGCCGACGCCGGCGGGCTCCGCGCCGCGGTGGACGCCATGCTGGCGAACGTCGCCAGGCATGCGCCCGATGCGGCCGTCGATGGCATCCTCGTGCAGGCCATGGAGGACCGGCTGCTGGAATTGATCCTGGGGTATCGGCGGGACCCGATGGTAGGCCCCACGGTGCTGCTGGGCGCGGGCGGTATCGCAGCGGAACTGAACCCCGACTTTTCCATCCGCCTCGCGCCGGTCAGCGAAGCGGAAGCGCGCGTCATGATCGAAGAAGTTCGCGTGACCCAGCTGATACGCGGCTACCGTGGGCTGCCGCGCGGCGATTGCGACGCATTGGCGCGCGCCATCGCGGCGTTCTCGCGTCTGGCGCTGCTGAACGCCGTCACGGTTGCGGAAGCGGAGATCAACCCTTTGTTCGTACGCGCCGACGGCGTCGTGGCCGTGGACGGCCTGCTGCGTGTGGCCTAGTGCCTGTTTTGCACAAGAAGGAAATAGCGACATGGATTTTCAACTGACTCCCGAACAGCGCGATTTTCAAGCGGCTGTCCGCCGCTACGCGGAACACGAGCTGCGTGCGGGCGCGCTCGAGCGCGCTCATTCCAACGACTATCCCTGGGACGTCGCGCGTTCCATGGCCGAACAGGGGCTGCTGGGCATCACCATCGCGGAAGAAAACGGCGGCATCGGCGGTACGCTCATGGACGCCGTCATCGCCATCGAGACCATTGCGTCGGTCTGCCCGCGCAGCGCCGATGTGGTGCAGGCGGGCAATTTCGGCGCCATCCGCGTCCTGGCCGAGTACGGCAACGCCGCGCAGAAAGAAAAGTATCTGAAGCCGCTGCTGGCCGGCCAGGCGCTGATTTCGGTCGGCATGACGGAACCGGACGCCGGCTCCGCCGTCACCGAACTGAAGACCAGCGCCACCCGCGACGGCCAGGGCTGGCGTATCAACGGCTCCAAAATCTTCACCACCCATGGGCCGCACGCAAACGTCATCCTGGCCTACGTGCGCTTCGGCCCCGGCACGCAAGGCATCGGTTCGGTTCTCATCGATACCCGTACCGAGGGCGTGCGTCTGGGCAAGCGCTCCGCCTTCATGTCGGGCGAAGAATGGGCGGAGATCTTTTTCGACGACGTGTATGTGCCGGACGACATGGTGGTCCTGGGCGAGGGCGGCTTCAAAAAGCAGATCGCCGGCTTCAATGTCGAGCGCATCGGCAACACCGCCCGCTCGCTCGCGCTGGGCCGCTACGCCTACGAGGAAGCGCGCGCCTGGGCCCAGCAGCGCAAGCAGTTCGGACGCCTGCTGTGCGAATTCCAGGGCCTGCAGTGGAAGTTCGCGGATATGCGCATCAAGCTCGATGCGGGACAACTGCTGCTGTACCGGGCGGCGTGCAACGCGGACACCGGTTTTCCGTCCGCGACCGAAACGGCCATCGCCAAGGCGTATTGCAATCAGGCGGGTTTCGATGTCGCGAACGAAGCGCTGCAGGTGCTGGGCGGTATGGGATACAGCCAGGAATCGCTGGTGGAGTACTGCGTGCGGCGATGCCGGGGCTGGATGATCGCGGGCGGCTCCATCGAGATACTGAAGAACCGCATCGCGGAAGGCGTGTTCGAGCGCAGTTTCTCGCAGCGGCCGGCGTAGCGCAGGGAACCGGGCGGCCGCGCCGAAGAACTCGTCCGAATAAATGCGTGCATCCCGGGCTGCGCGATATCGCCAGCCCTATCGTTCCTACCGCCGCGCCGCACCTTCGTCGTCGCGCAGACTCGACCAAAGGACATACGCATGCAAATCCACGGACTTTCCCCTGTCAATCCTCCATCCGCCGCGGGCACGCAGGCCGCGCCGACGCCCGCCACCGTCCCGCTGGCGCACGCGCTGACAAGCAGCCGCGACCGCGCCACGCCGGGCCGCGCCAGCGACGCCTGCGCAAGCCGACACCATGCCAGCCCGTCCGTGCAAAAGCACGTCAAGCTGATCGCGGCCGTGCCGCAGGGCCACGAAGGCGACCGCCGCCAGGCGCGCGCCGTGGCGGTCGAAACGATGCGGGCGCTGGTCGACGCCGGCCTCTATCGGCCGGGCGAGATCTCGTGCGAGACATTGACGGTGGCCGGGCGCGACCATGCCAGCCTGGAGCGCGCGCTGACGCAAACATTGAAGGGCTGGATGGACCGCGTAGACGCCAGCGAATACGATCGCCTGATCTTCATCCTGGCCGGATCGGACCACGGGCTTGCACCCGTGCTGGGCGACGTTCCCTCGGACAATGTCGTCATCACGGCGTTTACCGGCCATAAGCTGACCCAGGACATCAAGACGGCCCGTCGCCTGCCGGCGATCATGGCCCTGCCCGTATCGGCGGTCACGGAAGAGGAACGCACGCAGCTGGCAGCCAGGACCAATTTGATCCTGGTCCCCGGTGTGGCGCACGACGTGACCGAAGCGTCGATCCAGCAAGCTGCACGCGACTACGCGGGCAAGGGCTACAAGCCCATTCCAAAGGTCGATGGCGACACCGTATCGATATTGCTGGGCGGAGATGTCGTCGACGAAGACCCGGAAACGGGAGTGCGTACCCTGCGCCGCCTGACCCCCGACGATGCCCGCCGGCAGGCGAGCGACATTGCCAGGCTGGAATTGGAAGGACGCCGCCGTTGCCACTTCGTGATCGTGAGCAGTCCGCGCACCGGCAAGTACGGGCCGGACGGCGCGGAGGTAAACCCCAATCCCCATCGTACCGGCACCCGCGACGAGGTCACCCGGGCTTTCGCGGAAACACTGAGCGCCTATCCCAACGCACAGGTGGACGTGTTCGATTTCCAGTACGCCGAATCGCCCAGCGCGTACGGCCCGCTGCTGCATGCCTATCGCAGCGCGGGCGGCCCTACCGGGCGCTTCCATGTGCCGGGCGACTCGGTCTCGATGGTGAGCGAGGTGGCGTCGGTGCTGCCAGGCGCCATGGTGATCGACGAAACGGCCTCGATGGACGCCAACCACCGCCGCGCGGCCGAAGCCATCGCCGCGCATGGCGGGATCGCGATGCTGCGGCGCGACGGTACGCTGCAGCCGGGCAGGGGCGAGCACGCAAGCCCGCCTGAGCCGGCGGCCAAACGCATCGCCGACGCCATCGTGGCCTACATATCCGCCAGCGCCCCGGCCGCCTCAGCGGACGCCGCGGCCCAAGGCAGCCCGGCCCGCCGGATCAGCGGTTAAGGCGGGCCCGCCGGTCCCCCGTTCATGGCAGGGATGGCGCCGTCGCGTTTCCCGAGCCATGCCGCCCATGCGATCGGAGGCTAGGCGAGAAAGGTCTCCACCATCTTGACCCAATACGTCGCGCCCACCGGCAGCAACGCATCGTTGAAGTCGTAGTTGGGATTGTGCAAGGTGCATGGGCCCATGCCGTGGTACGACTCCAGGCGATGGTCGCCTTCGCCATTGCCCAGGAACACGTAGCAGCCGGGGACTTTTTCCAGGAAGAAGGAAAAGTCCTCGGCGCCCATGAAAGGCGGAATGTCGCGATCGACGTTTTCCTTGCCGAAGGTAGCCTCGGCCACTTGCGCCGCGAACGCCGTTTCCTTTTCCCAGTTCACCAGCGGCGGATAGGCGCGCACGAAATCCAGCTCGCCCGTGCCGCCGTAGACCTGCGGCAGCGTGGTCGCCACCCGGCGGATCGCGTCTTCAATCGTGTCCAGCGTCTCGGTGGTATAGGTGCGCACCGTGCCGCGCAGCACGGCCTCGCTGGGGATGACGTTGTATGCGTCGCCCGCATGGATCTGCGTGATCGACAGCACGGCGGTATCCAGCGGGTTCTTGGTGCGCGACACCACCGTCTGCAGCACCCCCACCATCTCCGAAGCGATGACGATGGTGTCCACCGTCTTGTGCGGCTGCGCCGCATGGCCGCCCACGCCCTTGATCGTGATGGTGAAGCGGTTGCTGGAAGCCATCGTCGGGCCGGGGCGGATACCGAACTGATTGGTCGGCATGCCGGGCATGTTGTGGATGCCGAAAACCGCGTCGCACGGAAACTTCTCGAACAGGCCGTCCTGCATCATTGCACGCGCGCCGGCGTTGCCGTTTTCCTCCGCGGGCTGGAAGATGAAGACCACGGTCCCATTGAAGTTGCGGTGCTTCGCCAGATACTGTGCCGCGCCTAGCAGCATGGTGGTGTGGCCATCGTGGCCGCAGCCGTGCATGCGGCCGGCGATGGTCGACTTGTGCGCGAAGCGGTTGTGCTCCGGCATGGGCAGGGCGTCCATGTCCGCGCGCAGGCCGATGGTCTTGCCCCCCGTGCCGGCGCGCAATACGCCCACCACGCCGGTCTTGCCGAAGCCCGTATGCACCTCGATGCCCCAGCTGCGCAGCTTTTCCGCCACCAGTGACGCGGTGCGGGTTTCCTCGAAAGCCAGTTCGGGATGGGCATGGATATCTCGGCGTATCGCCGTGAGCTCGCCATGCGCGCGCTCGATTTCGTCCAGGGTCTTCATAATTGCCTTTGAATGTATAACGCGACGTCTTGCGCCGCCTTGGTCAGTGCGGCCTGCAGGGCCTGAAACTTGTCGTTCTTCTCGAAGGTCGATTCGTTCATGTATTGCCCGCGATGAATCTCGATCTGCAGGCTGTTGCGCCGCTGGGACGGATTGCCCAGGCGCGCAATCAGCGCGACGCCCTTGAAGGGATCGTTGCGGGCAACCGTATAGCCGCTTTCGCGCAGCGAGTTTTCCACCACGGCGACGAACTCCGGATCGCAGGTGGTCCCGTCGCGGTCTCCCAGCACAAAGTCCGCCAGCGGCCGATCGCTCCGTACCTGCATCACCTCATACGAGTCCGACGGCATGGAGTGCAGATTCAAATGCCACACCGCGCCGAACCACTGGTAAGCCGCCTCGATGTCGCGGTTCAACGCGGCGTGATAAGGCTGGTGGTACGCGCGGATGCGGTGGCTGACCTCCTGCACGGACAGCTTGCGATCGTAGATGGGCCGCCCGCCCGCGCGGGCCCAGATCAGTCCATGACCCAGCCGGCTTTTTTCAGTGGGATTCAGCATGCCGGGCCACGGCTCGGCGAGCAGCGCCGGATCGATATCGTCGGGCTCGCGATTGGGGTCGATGTAGGTGCGCGGAAACTGTGCAAGGATCAGCGTTCCGCCCACGTCCGGAATGCCCTGCCAAAGTTCATCCACGAAAGTGTCTTCGCCGGTGCGCAGGACGGCGGCGTCGATGGCATAGCCAAAGTCCGCGGGATAAACCACCCCGCTGTGCGGGGAATCGCAGACCAGCGGCAGGGGCGTGGCGCGCGGTGCGATGCGGATGTACGGATCAAACTCGGTCTCGGCAATGCGCATCATGTCGGGAATTCCTCAGCCGGGCGTGGTGGCGGGATTGGTCAGGGGGTCGGGCTCGCGGGGCACTTGCAAATCGCCCTGCTGGGCGGGATGTAAGGCCACCGCTTTTGCGGTCTGGCGTGCGGCGGCGCCGCCCGGCAGATCGTTCAAATGACAGGCGCTCAGCTGACCAGGCGCCACTTCGCGCAACAACGGCCGCTCCTGGCGGCAGCGATCCATCGCATGCGGGCACCGCGGGTGAAAGGCGCATCCCGGCGGCGGCGCCAGGGGCGAGGGCAGTTCTCCGCGTATCGGCTGGAAGTCGCGCCGTTGCGGATTGAGCGTCGGCAGTTCCTTCAACAGGGCCTGCGTATAGGGATGGTTCGCCCGCTTGAATACCTGTTCCGTATCGGCCAACTCCACGATGCGGCCCAGATACATGATGGCCACCCGGTCGGAAATGTGTCCCACCACGCCAAGGTTGTGGCTGATGAACAGGTACGTCAGGTCCAGCTCCTTGCGCAGGTGCGCGAACAGGTTCAGCACCTGCGCCTGGATCGACACGTCGAGGGCCGCGACGGCTTCGTCGCATACGATGACGCGGGGCTTCAGCGCCAGGGCGCGCGCGATGCCGATACGCTGCCGCTGGCCGCCGGAAAACTGGTGCGGATAGCGTTGCGCGTACGCCGGGTCGAGTCCCACCTGCCGCATCAGTTCGGCGACATAGGCCTTACGGTCGCGCCGGCTGACCAGCCCGTGCACCATGGGGGCCTCGCCGATGATCTCTTCCACCCGCATGCGCGGGTTCAGCGACGCGTACGGGTCTTGGAAGATCATCTGCACGCCCAGCTCGTACGCGCGGCGCTCCTTGTCGTCCATGGCAGCCACTTGCCTGCCTGCGTAGGCGATGCTGCCCGCGGTGGGCGGCAGGATGCCCGAGATCATGCGGCCCAGCGTGGATTTGCCGCAGCCGGACTCGCCCACCACGCCGATGACCTCGCCTGGCAGGACGTCCAGGTCGACACCGGCCACCGCATGCACGACCGTTTTACGCAATCCGGCGCCAAACAGGTTCGCGATGCGGCCGGCAAGGTCGACAGGCTGCTCGAAGCGCATCTCCGCGCCGCGCAGCGACAGAATGGGCGTCACACCGGGATTCATCGCGCCTCCGGTTCGCCGGCGTGCCAGCAGCGCACCCAATGGCCGGGGCGCCATTCCACCGAGTCGGGCGCTTTCGAACAGGCATCGGTGGCGCGCGGGCAGCGCGTGCGGAAGGCGCAGCCTTCGGGCAGTTTCAGCAGGGAAGGGGTCATGCCGGGGATCGAAGTCAGATCGTGCCCGCGCGTCTCGGGCGTCGGGATCGACATCATGAGACCGTGCGTATAAGGATGCAGGGGCCGTCCAATCACATCGGCGGTCGTGCCCGTTTCCACCACGCGCCCCGCATACATCACCGCGATGCGGTCCGCCAGGCCCGACACCACTGCCAGGTCATGCGTGATCCACAGCAGCGCCGTGCCGGTCTCGCGGCACAGCTTCTGGACTTCGTACAGAATCTGGCCCTGGATCGTGACATCCAGCGCGGTCGTCGGCTCGTCCGCAATGATGACGCGCGGCGCGTTGAGCAGGGCGATGGCGATCGCCACGCGTTGCCGCATGCCGCCCGACAACTGGTGCGGGTACGCCCGCAGGCGTTCCTCCGGCGAGGGAATGCCCACCATTGCCAGTACGTCGCGGGCACGGGCCCGCGCCACGGTCCGATCCACCTTGCGGTGCGCCTGAATGGCCTCGATCATCTGCGTGTCCACGCGCAGGACCGGGTTGAGCGTCATCATCGGGTCCTGGAAGATCATCGCGATGTCGTTGCCGCGCAGCGCACGCATCTGCTCCTGGGTCGCATCGCGCAGCTCGCGGCCATCGAAGCGGATGGAGCCGTCCACCACGCGGCCCGGCTCATCGATCAGGCCGATCAGCGAGAAACCGGTAATGCTCTTGCCCGAACCGGACTCTCCCACCAGGCCCAGGATTTCGCCCTGTTCCAGATGCAGGTCCACGCCATCCACGGCCTTGACCACGCCCGCCCGGGTGAAGAAATGCGTACGCAGTCCCGATACGCGCAGCAACGGCTCGGCGGCATTGGAGCGTGTCGCCGGGCGCTGCTCGGCAGCGGATGCAACCGCTTGTGCGCTGCCGCCGTTTTCGCTCAGGGCATTTGGAGTCATCGTCGTCATCCTCGATGCTCCTCTCAATTCGCGTTGCGCGGATTCAGCACGTCGCGCAGATGGTCGCCCACCAGATTGATGGCGATGATCGCGATCGCCAGCGCCACGCCGGGGAAGAAAGAGATCCAGTACCGTCCGGACAGCAGAAACTCGAATCCGTTGGATATCAGCATGCCCAACGATGGCTCGGTGACGGGCACTCCGACCCCCAGGAAAGACAGCGTCGCCTCCAGCGCGATCGCGTGGGCGAGATCGATGGTGGCAATCACGATCAGGGGCGGCATGCAGTTCGGCAGCAGGTGGCGCCGCAGGATGCGCCCCCAGCCCAGGGACATGCAGCGCGCCGCCTCGACGTACTCCTTGTTGCGCTCGACCAGCGCAGCGCCGCGCGCGGCACGCGCGAAGTACGCCCACTGCACCACAATCAACGCGATGATGACCTTGTCGACGCCGGATCCCAGGATGGACAGCAGAATCAGCGCCACCAGGATCGAAGGAAACGACAACTGGATATCCGCGATGCGCATCAGCAGCGCATCGATACGGCCGCCGAAGTAAGCGGCGACCAGGCCCACCGTGGCGCCGATCAGAAAAGCGAAAAACACGGAGATACAGCCAACCATCATGCTGGTGCGCAGGCCGTACAGAATCGCCGACAGCATGTCCCGCGCTTGCCCATCCGTGCCGAGCCAGTAACGTCCGTCGCCAGCGGCGTTTTCGCTCAGCGGGGGCAGCTTGGCGTCCATGATGTCAAGCGTCCCGATGTCATAGGGGTTCTGCGGCGCGATCCATGGCGCCAGCACGGCCGCGCCGAGGATCACCACCAGCAGCACCAGGCCGAGCGTGGCCAGCTTGCTGGCGAAGAAATCGGCCACGAAGCGACGCCAGGGTCCCTGCTCCTTCGCGGTGGCCGGCGCGGCCGCGCGCGGGTCGGTGGAAGCGGTAGTCGTCATCGTCGTCCGTCCAGTCGTACGCGGGGGTCCAGAACGGTGTAGATGATGTCCACGACCAGGTTCAACATGACCAGAAAAAATACGATCAGCAGCAGGTACGCGACCACCACGGGCCGGTCCAGGTTGATGATCGAATCGATCAGCAATTTGCCCATGCCGGGCCAGGAGAACACCGATTCGGTCACCACCGCGAACGCCACCACCTGCCCGAATTCCAGGCCCGCGACAGTCACGATGGGGATCAGGATGTTCTTCAGAAGGTGCACCCGCAGCACCCGCGACTCCGACAGCCCTTTGGCGCGCGCGAACTTGATGTAGTCCATGGGCAGCGCCTCGCGCGTGGCGGCGCGGGTGATGCGGATGATCGTGGCGCACTTGGCCAGCGCGATCGTGGCCGCGGGCAGGATCAGATTCGCCCACCCGCCGGGCGTCAGCACGCTCAGCCGTATCCCGCCGACGGGCACGGTGGGTCCGCGACCGCTCGCCGGCAGCCAGCCCAGCGTCACCGCGAACACCATGATCAGCATCAGCCCCACCCAGAAATTGGGCAGCGAAAAACCCAGCACGGAGCCCGTCATGATGACGCGCGAACCGGGCGCCTTGGGCTTGAGCCCGGCGCGTATCCCCAGCGGAATGCCGATCGCCAGCGATAGCAGCATTGCAACGACCGCAAGCTCCATCGTCGCCGGCATGCGATCCAGGATCAGGCGCATCGCCGGTTCGCCGGTCAGGAAACTGTTGCCGAAGTCCCCGTGTATGGCCTTGCCGATGAAGATCAGGTACTGGCGCCACAAAGGCAGGTCCAGCCCCAGCGATTGCCGGATGGCCGCGCGTTCGATTTCGGTGGCGTCCGGGCTGGCCATCATGGCCACCGGATCGCCCACCAGGTAGATGCCGCCGAAGACCAGCGCCGACATGACGAGCATGACGACGAGGGTCTGCAGAAGGCGGCGAATGATGGTCGCTAGCACGGTCGTACTACTCCGTTGCGTCGCATGACTACTTCTTCAGCGTCACGTCCTGGGCCTGGGTCATCTGGTCGGAACGGCCCGCATAGCGGATGTCGTTCTTCATGGCCCACACGGACAGCTCGAAGTGGATCGGCAGGATGCCGTAGTCGTCCATCACCATGTCGGCCGCCTTCGACAAGAGCTCGGCGCGCTTGGCGTCGTCCATGGTCGTGGCCGCCTGCATGTACAGCTCGTCCATCTTCGGATTGGAATAGCGGCCGCGATTGGTCGTACCCAGGCCCTTCGACGGATCGGACGTGACCGCCAGCGATCCCAGGGCGTTCGACATCTCGCCGCTCGTCACCGACCATCCAGCCAGATAGGCGCTGTATTTGTAGCTGTCGCGGTTCTTGAAAAACACCGGCGGCGCCGACGCCTCCACGCTGGTCTTCACGCCGATGCGGCTCCACATCGACGCGATGGCCTGCGCCACTTTGGAGTCGTTGATGTAGCGGCCGGAAGGCGCGCCCAGAATGATGTTGAAACCTTCGGGATAGCCCGCCTCTTTGAGCAGCGCCTTCGCCTTGTTCACGTCCGGCTTCGGCGCTTCTGAATGCGCCTTGGACGCACCGAACATGCCGTAGGGCAGCAGGTTGCCGGCCGGCTGCGACACGCCGCCCATCACGCGTTCCTGGATGGCCTTGCGGTCGATCGCCAGCGATAGCGCTTCACGCACGCGCTTGTCCTTCAGCGGATTCTTGGCCAGCGGCTTGCCCTCGGCATCCGTCACGCCGGGCGTGGGCTCGGCGTACTGATCCATGGCCACATACATGACGCGCACGGACGGCGTTTCCTGGATGTGCAGGCTCTTGTTGGACTTCAGCTTGGGCAGATCGTCGGTGGGGGGATCCTCGATCATGTCGACGTCGCCGGCCAGCAGGGCCGCCACACGGCTCGCGGCATTGGTCATGGGCTTGTAGATGACCTTATCCCATACCGGTTTCTGGCCCCAGTAGTTGTCGTTGCGCGCGAGCACGAGTTCGGCGCCGCGCCGCCACGAAACCAGCTTGTAGGGACCCGTGCCGACCAGGCCGTCGCCCGCATTCAACTCGGTTGTCGTCTTGCCCTCCGGCGCGGGGCCGGATGCGGCTTTCTTGGACAGGATGGGAATCTGACCCAGATTGGGCAGCAACAGCGGCGAAGGGCCCTTGGTGGTGATGCGCACCGTATGCGGATCCACCGCTTCGGTCTTGGCCACGTCCTTCAGATAAAGCGTGAAAGGCGAGGGGCTGTTGGGCACTTTGGGCACGCGTTCGAACGTGAAGACCACATCGTCCGCGGTCAACGGCGTCCCATCGGAAAACTTCACATTGGGCCGCAACTTGAAGGTCCACACATCGCCGTCCACGCTCCACGATTCGGCCAGCGCCGGCGTGGGCTTGAGCTTGTCGTCCGCGCGCACCAGCGGATCGAAAATGGTCAGGGCGATCTGCGTGTTCGGGGTCAGCGAATGGTATTGGGGATCGAGAGAACTGGGCTCGGTCTTCAGACCGACGACCAGATCCCTGGCCATGGCCATGCCGTGAGCGCCGAGGGCGATAGCCAGGGCGGCAACGCCCCCCGCGACAGCCCGGGTAAACCGGAAAGACATAAATGGCTCCTGATCAAGTTGGGCTTGAACCTCACGGCGAACATACCCAGCAAAGATGCCCAGCGCAACGGTTATATTCCCTTATTGCCTAGTCGATCCGGTTATATGTCCCCCATAGTGCAAGTCCCCATCGCCGCGATTGCGACAGCGCCCGGCCGCGGCGGCGTGGGCATCGTGCGCGTTTCCGGTGCACAGCTTTCCAATCTGGTGCGTCGCCTGTTTCAACGCGAACTCACGCCGCGCCATGCCCATCTGCTGCCCTTCAAAACCGCCGACGGCGAAGTGCTGGACGAAGGCATCGTGCTGTTCTTTCCGGCGCCGCATTCCTATACCGGCGAAGACGTGCTCGAGCTGCAAGGACACGGCGGTCCTGCGGTGCTGCGGCGCGTGCTGCAGCTGTGCCTGGACGCGGGAAGCGATATGGGACTGCGCATCGCGGAACCCGGGGAATTCACGCAGCGCGCCTTCCTGAACGGGCGCATCGATCTGGCGCAGGCAGAAGCCGTGGCGGACTTGATCGAGGCCACTTCCGATGCGGCCGCGCGCGGCGCGATGGCGTCGCTGTCTGGCGTGTTCTCCGAGAAGGTCAATGCGCTGGCCGACCGCATCGTGCATCTGCGCATGCTGGTGGAAGCGACGCTGGACTTTCCGGAAGAAGAAATCGATTTTCTCGAGAAGTACCAGGCGCGTCCGCTGCTGGAAGGATTGACCGCGGACCTGCGCGCCATCATTGCGCAGACGCGGCAGGGCGTGATCCTGCGCGAAGGCCTGCACGTCGTGCTGGCCGGCCGCCCGAATGTGGGGAAATCCAGTCTATTGAATGCACTGGCCGGGGATGAAGTGGCCATCGTGACGCCCATCGCCGGCACCACGCGCGACAAAGTGGTGCAGGAAATCCATCTGGACGGCATCCCGCTTCATGTCGTCGATACAGCGGGGCTGCGCGACACCGACGATCCCGTGGAACAGATCGGCATCGCGCGCACGTGGAAAGAAATCGAGAAAGCCGATGTGATTCTGCATCTGCAGGACGCGACGGCCGCGGGCGATGAAGACCTGGACGCGGGTATCGCGGCCAGATTGCCGCCGGGCACGCCCGTGCTGGAAGTGGTGAACAAGATCGATCTGCTGCCGCCGGCGCAGGATGGGTCGGGCCTTGCGGGCGACGCCAATGGCGCCGATGACGGCAGTTCGGTGTTCGAGCCCGAAGCCGGTTCCGCGCTGTCGGGAGAATTATCGGGCGGTGGAAACTTTCCGCCGGTCACCATGCAGCTGCGCATCTCGGCGCGCACCGGCGAAGGCCTGGACGCGCTGCGCAAGGCTCTGTTGGACATCGCAGGCTGGAACCCGGGCGCGGAATCCCCCTGGCTCGCGCGCGAGCGCCACCTGCGCGCCCTGCAGCAGGCGCAATCGCATCTGCAAATGGCCGAGGACCATGCCGCCCAGGATGACCGCGTGCTCGATCTGTTCGCGGAAGAACTTCGGCTCGCGCACGAAAGCCTGTCCTCGATCACCGGCGAGTTCACCAGCGACGATTTGCTGGGGGAGATTTTTTCGCGGTTTTGTATTGGGAAGTGATCGTCGCGCGCCGCCCCCCGACAGACGCCGACAACGCCATCAACCCGCCCGCGCCGCCCCGGGCGGATAGCCTACCACCCGCTTGAACGCCCGGCTGAACGCCGCCTGCGATCCATACCCCAGCTCGTAAGCCGCGGCTTCGATCGACATCTTTCCATCGCGCAGCCACTGCGCCGCCAGCCGCATGCGCAATTCCGTGAGGTAGCGCAACGGCGTCATGCCGGTCACGGCCAGGAAGCGTTCGGCGAAGACGGAACGCGAGCTGCCCATCTGCTCGGCGAGCTCCGCCACCGTCCAATCGCGTCCCGGGTCGCGGTGCATCGCCACGATGGCGCGGCCCAGCCTGGGATCCTTCAGGGCCTGTATCCAGCCCGCCGCGTCGCCGCATCCGCATTCGGCCCAGCCGCGCACGATGAAGGCCGCCACCACGTCCGCCAGCCGCGCCAGGATGGCGGCATAGCCGGCCCGCTCTTCGCGCGATTCGCGCGCCATGGCTTCCAGCATGGGAAGGATTTCCGGATAACGGTCCAGGAGCGTGTCGACCCGCATGACCTCCGGCATCAGGGCAATCAAGGGATGCATGCCGCCCAAGTCGAACTCCATGCAGGCGCTGAAAACCAGCGGGTCGTCGCACCCATGGCAGCTATCGGCGTCCGCGACCAGGGCGCACACGGTCTCGCACAGCTTGAGCGTGTCGAACGTGGCGATATCGCGCGCCTGCACCCCTGGATCGGACAGCAGGGAGTGGGTCTTGCCCTGCGGCAGCAATACCGCGCCGCCGGCTTCCAGCGTATGGAGGGCGCCGCCCTCGGTGCGCAGGCATATCTTTCCGCGGGCCACGAAGTGGAATTGCGCACGGCCGGGCGCGGCATGGAACCGCACGCCGAAAGGACGCGGCATTTGTATGCGCCGGTACTGGATGCCGAACAGACGCATGCCCAGCAGGAGTTCGCTGACGACGTCGCCGGCGCGGACCGGTGGCGCAACGCCATCGGGCCCGACGTCGACCGCCTCATCGCCAAGCCCAGACTTTCGATCAAACATTTCGGATTCAATGGCATGGATCGTCCGGTCACTCTAGCCTAAGCTGCGCGCTATTCCAAGTCCCTTTTTGGTGAGATCACGATGCACTCGAACCCACTCAGCGCCAGCAAGGCGGAAACGGCGCCGGCGGGGCAGTCCCCCGTGAAGCCGGCCTGGCCCGCGGTCTTTTCGATGTCTCTGGGCGTGTTCGGCCTGGTCACGGCCGAGTTCCTGCCGGCCAGCCTGCTGACGCCCATGGCGGCGGACCTGGGCGTGACCGAAGGCATGGCAGGACAGGCGGTGACCGCCACGGCGGCGGTCGCGCTGGTAACCAGTCTGCTTATCGCCTCTGCGACGCGGCGCCTCGACCGGCGCCATGTCCTGCTTGCCTTTTCATTGCTGCTGATCGCGTCCAATCTGCTGGTCGCCGCGGCGCCGACGCTGACGATCCTGATCCTGGGCCGCGTGCTGCTGGGCATCGCGCTTGGCGGCTTCTGGACGATGTCGGCGGCCACGGCCATGCGTCTGGTGCCTGAACCGCTGATTCCGCGCGCCTTGTCCGTCATGTTCAGCGGCGTATCGGCCGCGACGATCGTGGCCGCGCCGGTCGGCAGCTATCTGGGCGACCTGATCGGATGGCGCAACGTCTTCCTGGCGACCACGGCGATCGGCGTGGTGACCTTCATCTGGCAGCTGGCGACGCTGCCTCGCATGGCAGCTCGCGGAGAGACGCGGCTGGGCACGCTGGTGGAAGTGCTGCGCCGCCCCGGTATCGCGCTCGGCATGCTCGCCGTCATCCTGGTCTTTACCGGCCACTTCGCCTTCTTCACCTATCTGCGCCCCTTCCTGGAGACCGTGGCGGGCGTCGGCGTGCACGGACTGTCCGCAATTCTGCTGGGTTTCGGCGTCGCGAACTTCGCCGGCACCACCGTGGCCGGGTTCATGCTGGAGCGCAATCTGCGTTTGACGCTGGCTTTGATGCCGTTGCTCATGGCGGCGCTGGGACTGGGAATGGTGGCCTTGGGCAGCGCCGTCTACGCCGACTTCGCGATGATTGCGCTGTGGGGCTTCGCCTTCGGCACCGTGCCTGTCGGCTGGTCCACCTGGATCACGCGGGCGGTGCCAGACGAGGCCGAGAGCGCCGGCGGCCTGATCGTGGCCGCGGTGCAGCTTGCCATCACGCTGGGCGCGGCGGCCGGCGGAGCCATTTTCGATAGCAGCGGCGCGCTGGGCGTGTTCGCCGCCAGCGGTGTTGCGCTGCTCCTGGCCACGATGTTGATACTGCTCAGACTGCGTCCGCACCCCGCGCCCGCGGCGGCGTGACCGGCGCGGCGAAGCGATGCCCAGCGTTATGCCGGCATCGCTTCAATCGTGATATGTCACGAACTCATCCAGGCCGATGCGCGGCGGCCGGAAGCGGTTGGCGACGCAATCGGGATCCTCATGGCCGATGGACAGCCCGCAGACCAGGACCTGGTCGGGGCCGATGCCAAGACAGCGTTTGACGATATCCGGATAGTTCGCCAAGGCGGCCTGGGGGCAGGTATGCAAACCGCGTCCACGCGCCGCCACCATGATGTTCTGCAGGAACATGCCGAAATCCAGCCAGCTCCCTTTTTCCAGGTCGCTGTCGATACAGAACATCAATACCACCGGCGCGCCGAAGAATGCGTAGTTGCGCGCGTGCTGACGCGCCGAACCTGCGCGATCGCCCTTGGCCACGCCTACCGTTTCGTACAGGCCCCAACCCGTTTGCCGGCGCCGTTCGATGTAGGGGCTGCGCCACTTGACCGGATAGTAGGCGTACTCGCGCGATTCCGGCTCCTTGCGCGCATGCGCATCAAGCAGGGCAGCCGACAAGGCATCGCGCGTGCGTCCCGTAATGACATGTACTTTCCAGGGCTGGATGTTGCTGCCGCTGGGCGCGTACGACGCCACGGAAAGAATATCCCGTATGGTGTCCATGGGCACCGGCGTCGGCAGAAACCCTCGCACGCTGCGGCGCGAGCGGATCGCTTCATCGACGACTTCATGCGGCGCTTTCATGGTCATGGCACTGTTCCTCCCGTAGAACGCACAAACCGCCGCGGCAGGATCCGCGTGCGGCGCAGGTGCGAACATTATGCGCCCGGCGCCAGCCAGCCCCGCCGTCTACCAGCGCAGACGCAGATTCGCGACTACGCTGCGGCGCGGCCCGTAAAAGCATGAAGTGTCGGACCAGCACGACGCCACGAACCTGCGGTCGAAAAGATTCGAGGCATTGACCGCAATATCGGCGCCCGAAAAACGCGCGTTCAGCTTGCCCAAGTCGTAGCGAATGGCCGCGTCCACCAGGGTGTATGACGACACCTTGAACGTGTTCTGCTCGTTGCCGAAGGAACTGCCGACGTAGCGCACGCCCGCTCCCAGCGACACGCCGGGCAGGACGTTGGCGGGCAGGCGGTAATCGAGCCAGGCCGAAGCGACGTTGCGCGGCACGGCGAACGGCCACTTGTCCTGCGCGCTATTGCTTTTCGTATTGACGGCGTTCAACCAGGTATACGCGACGATCGCGTCCAGGTCCCGCGTCAGCGCGGCATGGGCTTCCAGCTCCACGCCGCGTGAACGGATCTCGCCGGTCTGCACGCTGGCGAACAGATGTTCAGGGTCGGGGTCCGGAGTTTTCACATTGGTCTGCGTGATCTGGAACACGGACGCCGTGAAGAAGCTCTTCAGTCCATCCGGCTGGTACTTCAAGCCTGCTTCGATCTGCCTGCCCTTGGTCGGCTTGAACGGATTCCCGCTGAAATCCGTACCCGTCACCGGCTCGAACGACGTCGAGTAGCTCGCATACGGCGCCAGACCGTTATCGAACAGATAGGTCGCGCCAACCCGATACGTGAAAGCGTCGTCGGACTGCGGCTGACGCACCGTCACGCCAGTGTCGACGGTCGTTGCCGTATTGCGGTTGTCGACCCAGTCGTTGCGCACGCCCGCCAGAAATGCCCAACGGCCCCAGCGTATGCGGTCCTGCAGGTACACGCCGAATTGGTCCAGATACTGCCGGGTCCGCGTGGCGTCCGGCGGCGTAACGATGTCCTGCCCATAGACCGGCGCCAGCACGTTCAGGGACGGCGCGGCGCCATAGCCCATCGTTGCGGTCGCATAGTTGTGCCGATAATCCGCCCCCAACAAAGCCGTGTGCTTCCATGCCCCGGTATCGAAGGTCGCCTGAAGCTGGTTATCCACCGCGATGTTGTCGAAGGCCTCGCGCGTCGCGATTGTGGCGCGCGTCAGCACCACCGGATCTTCCGGGTTTTCCCATCCCGTCTCGTACACCGATTTATACGTGTAGCCGGCATGCATGTAGCGCAGGTTCTGGCGCACGGTCCACGTGCGGTTGAAGCGATGCTCAAACTCGTATCCGACCGAATACTGTTTGCGCTTGGAACGATCGAAGTCGGGATCGCCGTCGAAGAAACCCGTCCGCAGGCGTCCCCAGCCCGTGGCGTTCACGGTGCCAAGCGCAGGCAGGTAATTGAAGGCGCCTGCGGTCGGGTCATGCTGGTAGTTGGCCAATAGCGTGAAGCGCGTGTCGGCGTCGGGCTGCCAGGTGAGCGAAGGCGAAATGGAAGTCCGCTGGTCCTTCGTGTAATCCACTTGCGTTGACGCATCCCGCGTCAACCCGGTTAGCCGGTACGCCAGCGTCTTGGTCTCGTCCACCGGGCCGGAGAAATCGAATGCCGCCTGCTTGCGGTCGAAACTGCCGTATTGCAGATCGAGCTCGTACTGCGGGTCGAACACGGGGCGCTTGCTCAGCAGGTTCACCGCGCCGCCCGGGCTCATGCTCCCGTACAGGACGGACGCCGGTCCTCGCAGCACTTCCACGCGCTCCAACATGTAGGGATCGATCGACGGCGCGATGTAGTACACCCCGCGCGGCAGCCGCAGACCGTCCATGAGCCCGACGAAGTTGGCGTCGGCGCCGCCCGGGGTGCCGAATCCGCGGATATTGGGATAGTCGTATCGG
The DNA here is from genome assembly GCF_002119725.1 of Bordetella genomosp. 9. Taxonomy (NCBI): domain Bacteria; kingdom Pseudomonadati; phylum Pseudomonadota; class Betaproteobacteria; order Burkholderiales; family Alcaligenaceae; genus Bordetella; species Bordetella genomosp. 9. Next base: position 4,561,025 of record NZ_CP021109.1, on the reverse strand, counting down.
CCCGGCCGCGCTTCCGGCACCACGCCCGCCGTATAGCGCAAGGCCTGGGACACCGTCTGCGCGCCCTGGTCGTCCATTTGCTGCCGCGTCACGACGGATACCGACTGGGGAGTCTCGAGCAGCGGCGCATCGGTCTTGGTCGCCGTCACGCTGTCCTGCGCGATATATCCGGACACTGGGCCCCACGGATCGCCATCCTGCGCCATCACCTGGACTTCCGGCATCACCGCCACGGGCGGCGTGCCGGCGGGTTGCGCGCGCAAGGTATAAACGCCCGGCCCCTGCTGCATGGCATGGAGCGCGGAACCCGAAAGGATGGCGGCAAATCCCTGATCGAGGGTGTACCGCCCGTGCAGACCGGGCGACGACCGGCCGCGCGTCAGTCCCGCATCGAACGACAACGCCACGCCGGCGGCCGCCGCGTAATCGGTCAGCACGCGCGTCAGGTCGCCAGCGGCGATGTCGTAAACCGCGCGGCCGGCGGCGTCATTGGCGCGCGATGCGGGCTCCGCGGCGTTCGCAAACAAGGGCGCGCCGGCCGCGAATCCCGCGAGCGCCAGCGACAATGCGGCTCGAGCCAGCCGCAGAGACGGACCGGACACAGGGGATACATCGCAGAGAAACGCAGACATGGCTTTTCCTTCGACCGTGGGGGGTTTACCCGTGGGCCGAATGAGCGGCGAAAAAGTGAAAGCGTGGCGGCAAAAAATCCGCATCAATCTGCCGTTGGCAGGCGCCACGCTGGCCATCGTGCCGCTCGATGCGGGCGCGGCCTGTGGACGTTTCCGGCTGCGGTGCGCGACAGGCGGGACCGGCGGCGGAAGTTGCCGGCTCAGGCGGCTTCCAGCCGAACCCAATAGCGAGTCACGAACACGGCACGGACCGGGAAGGCCTTGGTCAGCGCGGCGATGGCCCGATCGGTATCCCGGGTGGGAAAAGCGCCGGTCACGCGCAGGTCCGCAACGGCGGCCGAACAGCCGACCACACCTGCGCGATAGCGGCCGATTTCCGCCACGACCTTCGCCAGGGGCCAGTCGTGGACGACCAGGCTGCCCCGGCGCCACGCCAGGGCGTCTTCGTCTACAGGACCGTAGGATGCCGCCGCCCGCGCGTCGAAGGCCACCTGCATGCCGGCTGGGACGGCCAGCGGACGGTCCTGCAAAGGACGGATCGACACTTCGCCGCCATAAACGGCGACTCCGGTATCGTCATCCCGCTTTCGTACCGTAAAGCGGGCGCCAAGGCCGGATGCTTCGCCGTCAACGGTACAGACGGTCAAAGGCCGCGCTGCGGCTGGATGCGGCTGCGACGGCGGCATGGTGACCAGAATTTCGCCAGCGAACAGCTGCACGCGTATGCCATTGCCGCCGTCGTGACGGACGTCCATCGCGCTGTCGGTATTCATCGACACCACGCTGCCGTCAACCAGTCGCACGTCTTTCTGTTCGCCTGCGGCCGTCCGATAGGCCGCGCCCCAGCGCGCCCAGGGCAGGGCGGCCCAGGCGGTATAGCCGAGGGCCGCGCCGCCGGTCAGTCCGACGATGCTTTTCAGTACGGCGCGCCGTTGGCGCCGGGTAGTGCGCAGCACCGGAGACGCGACATTCGCCGGCACTTCCCGCAAGGTACTGCGCATGGCTTCAATGCGCTGCCACGCCCGTTCATGCTCGGGGCGTTCCTGGCGCCAGGCATGCAAGGCGGCCCAATCCCGTTCGCCCGCCTCGCCCGAACACAGGAATGCAAAGCGCCGCGCCGCCTCGCGCAGTGCTTGGACATCGGCATCGTCGATGCGGTCCGCCGGCAGGGCGTGCATGCGCGTCATGGAGCCAGCGCCTGGCAACAGGCCTCGATCGCCCTGACCATGCAATTGTTCACCGTACGCTGGGTGACCCCCAGGCGTTCGGCGATCTGCGCATAGGTCAACCCATCGAACTGCGACAGGATGAAAGCTTCGCGCGCGCGGCGGTCCAACCGGTCCAGCACGCGGTCGACCTGCCACAGGGCTTCCAGTATCAGCGCCCGCGACTCCACGGAAGGAACGGCTTGCGGAGGCAGCTGGCTCAATGCTTCCAGGTAAGCGCGCTCCAGCGACCGCCGCCGGTACATGTCCACCATCAAGCCTTTCGCGATGGTGGCCAGATAGTCTCTGGGCTCGCGGATTTGCTGGGCGTTGCGGGCCTTCAAGACTCTTACGAAGGTGTCTTGCGCGAGATCCGCCGCGTCATGGCCGCATCCGAGCTTGCCGCGCAGCCAGCCCAAGAGCCATCCATGGTGGTGGCGATAAAGCGTGTGTACGGCATCGTGCGCGGAAGACTCGGCAGTCATGGCGATTTCCTGGCGCCTTCTATTTAATGAGAATTGTTCTCACTATTATACGAATGAAAGCGCGCTTCCGGTAGCGTCCGCCGCCTGCCGGGCGGGGCGGCGGGATCTGTCGCAGTTGACGTGCGGGGAACCACATTCGGCGCTTCCCGAGGCAAAACGCCTGTGGGTAAGCTCTGCGAGGTCGACATGTGGAAACGGTGTGGACGGCGTGGGCATAAGCCACTTTCCGTGCCACATCGCGGAAAGTTGCTCAAGTCTGTCCCTGGCGCAGAACAGAGTTCTTGCACAAGCGCCAAGGTCGACCAAGGCCTTGATTGCCATGGGGAATCTGGCAGTTTTCCAGTTTTCCACAGACTCCCATCATTACCAGTCTTTTTATATAGAAAAGAAGATGTGAAAACATAGGTTCCGGCGAGCGCTTGGGTGGGCGACCGGTACGATGGGGCTATCAGGAGGCGATTCCCAAAGGAAAAGCGGCGAAAGGACCAAACCGCATCGCCCCCGTGCCGGGCGGATGCTCGGGAATTTGAAATCTGCGCAACGCCGGTTGTCGGTCGACTTTCGCCGGAGTCCCTCCCGCCGCATGTGACGGCGGTCCCAAACGCGAACAATCTTCAGCCCGCGCAACAGTGCCGATGTCAGCAGAGGGCCGCATGGGCTTCTGGCGCGATCGCCAGGACTGCCCAGGTCCAGGTGTCGCCTGTTCATCGCTCGTGGCGTCACGACGGCGCAAAGTCGCTGCAACGGCGCTCCCGCAGTGTCTGCTCCTGTTCCCCCGGGGACGCGTCGACTTGCCCGGCGGAATCTGAACGCAGCCGCCTGCAAGAGATTTCTTGGGGGACGACGTCGACCCGCCTGTGAATAACGTCTCTGGAGGCGGTTGTGCAAAGCATGTGGATCGGACGGGAACAAGCCGGGAATCTGCGTCGACACGAAAAGTTGTCCAATTTGGCGTACCCCTCCAAACATGGCTAGCGCACAGGCGGGAAACGGCGTAACCGGTTGAGTCGACAGGCAAATCGGAGGTTGTCCAGTTATCCACAGACACCCATCACTACCAGTCTTTATATATAGAGAAAAGAAAGTGAAAACATTCGATCTGCGGATCGGCCTCGCCGCCCGGATGCTGGGCCGTTCCGGAAAAGGCGGCCCGAAAAAGCCGCATAAACAGTTTGACCTTGCCCGCAAGCGGCAAGGCCAACCGCACGGCGTCCACAAAGCAGAAAGGCAGCCAGAGGCTGCCTTTGTCATCCCCGCACCCGTGGGTACCCCGGGCAATAGATCGCGGCGCTAGACCCCCGCCAAACGCTCCAGGGCCTGATCCAGCGTCTGGTCCTTCTTCGCGAAGCAAAACCGGATCAGCTTGTGGTTCGATTCCGGTGCTTCGGGGCGCCGGTAGAAGGCCGAGATCGGAATTACCGTCACCTTGTGTTCGATTGTCAGCCACCGGGCGAACTCGGCTTCCGGCAGATGCGAAATGGCGCTGTAGTCGGCCATCATGAAGAACGTCCCAGGGCTGGGCAACGGACGGAAACGCGTGGCCGACAGGCCTCGATGCAGCCGATCCCGCTTGGCCTGGTAGAACGCGGGCAATTCCAGGTAGGGAGCCGGGTCCTGCATGTACGCCGCAAAAGCGTGTTGCATGGGGGACGGCACGGTGAACACCATGAATTGGTGGACTTTGCGCAGCTCCGCGGTCAAGTGACGCGGGGCGCAGCAATAGCCGATTTTCCACCCGGTTGTGTGATAGGTCTTCCCGAACGAGGAAATAACGAAAGCGTGTTCCGCGAGAAGCGGCCGGCGCGACACGCTCGCGTGTGCCTGTCCATCGAAGACGATGTGTTCGTACACCTCGTCCGACACCAGCAGCACGCCGGTGTCGCGCACAATCGTTTCCAGGGCGTCCAGGTCGCTGTCGTTCAACACCGCGCCGGTGGGATTGTGCGGAAAGTTCAGCATGAGCAGGCGGGTTTTGGGCGTAATCGCGTCTCGAACCCGCTGCCAATCGATCCGGTAATACGGATCGTCGGATGTCGGCGGCCGGAGCGGGACCGGTACGGCGGTTCCGCCGGCCAGACGTATCGCCGGAAGATAGGAGTCGTAGCAGGGCTCGATCACGACCACTTCGTCTCCTGAGTCGACGGCCGCCAGGATGGTGGCCATCAGCGCTTCGGTGGCGCCGCTCGTCACCGTGATCTCGGTTTCGGGATCGTAGGCGTGGCCGTACAGGCGCAAAGTCTTGTCCGCAATCGCTTGACGCAATGGCGCGACGCCGGGCATGTACGGGTATTGATTGTGTCCGGCCGCCATGGCTTTGGAGACCAGGTCCACAAGCGCCGGCGAGGGATCGAAGTCGGGAAAGCCCTGGCCCAGGTTGATGGCCTGGTGCTCGATGGCCAGCCGGCTCATGACGGTGAATATGGTGGTGCCTACGTCGGGCAATTTGGAGCGGATCATGGTGTAGGGGTTGCGTGCTCGCGTTGCGGAAACGAAGGTCAGAAGTATCCCACCGTCAAGCTCCGGCGCGAGATGTGAGGGCGGCTTTTGCCGGCGGTGCGGCATATCTTTATGCCGGGAAACGACATGACGCCTCTATGAAGGCCCGTCTAACTTGTGAGACAAGTTAAAAAAAAACCACATAGGGGTAAACAACTATTTGTTGGCGTCATCACGGCTGAGTATGCTCAGTTCGCTGTTGTATTCAAGTCGAGTGTCTGTCTCGTTTCGCTTCGGCCTCCTGCCCGGCGCAGGTGCTGTTTCTGGCTGGATCTGGCCGCCACCCGGATCGCGTCAGCGTCCTTGAATCACATCCGCGCACAGCATTGTGTTTTTATAGGACGCTATACAAATGGTTCAGAAGGGCAAAGTGAAGTGGTTCAACGCTGACAAGGGTTATGGGTTCATCACCCCTGACGCCGGCGGCGTGGACGTCTTCGCACATTTCTCGGCGATTCAGGGCCGCGGCTACCGCAGCCTGAACGAAGGCCAGGACGTCGAGTTCGAAGTCAAGGACGGCCCCAAGGGTCCGCAGGCTGCCGACATTCGTCCGCTGTAAGCCGTTAGACAACACAACCACACGTACCCGAGCCGCATAGCGGCGCTGGCGTTCGCCAGCCTTGTCGCCCCAGTTGCCCCTATGGCGCCTGGGGCGTTGTGTTTTTCAAGGTGGATAAACCTGTGGACAAGTACTGGATTGTCCATGGCGTCGCTCCTCCGTTTCGGGGTTTCACCTTCGAACCGCATGTCTAGGACCAGAATGTGGCCCTAAGTTATACACAGGTTCCGCAGACACGTCGCTAGGGGGCCACTCCTTCTGCCACAGCGTCCCGGGCCTGGTTTTTGGTAGTTTTTATATAGAGCGTGTAAGTGAGACCGCTCAAACCACGGGGTTTTTGTAGATTTCTCCATTCGGCGAGGATCGTGTCCCTGCTGTCTCGTGCCAGCCCTCAAGCCGGCCTCCCGGTTGTTCACAGAAATATCCCCATCGCGCCTGCGCGCTGGAGGCCGCTTGGTTCGCTGTGGGTACTTCTGTGGATATATGCGCGCGCGTCTGGCGCCGCATTCGTTCCCGTGGCGGTACGCGGCCCGTGCGGCGGCTCACGCGGTCGACTTCCGCCCCCCTGGGTAGCGGGTTCTCAATACGCATTGGCGCTTGGCGCTGTATGCGAAGCGCTAGCCGCAACCAACCTGCAAGCCGGCCAGGCCCGCCATGTTCGAGCGTATGCCGTAGACCGTACGGATCAGCAGAGGAGCGACTGTTCCACGTGAAACGTGGGTCACATGGTTGATTCTCCACACCGTTTGGCTGATGGACGAGACGTGCATTCACGCTGGCGTCGATACCAAGCGAGGTTAGCGGCGAACTTCAGAAGTCGCGACGCCGATACGGCAAAGTGGATGCACACCGTCTGGACCGTATGCGGGGCGGGTGCTGGGCAGTTGTACGTCGAGACAATATTGCCACTGCCCCATGGACTGTCCGGATTATTTCCGCGGCGCCTTCGATCTCCGGGCGGCGAGCGGGCGGATTCGCCTATAACGTCCCCTCCTGTCGCTCAGGTAGCGGCATCTCCGCATATCTTTGTCGCCGTGTTGGTCAGTGAACAGGAAAGGATTTGGCATACGGCAGATCTGCTCTGGCTGCGGACCGTGGTCCATTCAACCCGCCTGATTCCGTCCCGTGGAATCAAGAGCTGAGTGCGACGCGCTGGGCGCCGTAAGCGGTACGGCCCGAAGGCAGAGGAGTTGCACATGCTGCTATGTTGGCCGATCTCGCGCTACTCAACGTGGGCGACAAGAGGCGGCGCCTCTGCCGCTGCCGCGCCCGGGAAGGGACTTCTCCGATCAACAACGCGGACTGCGCTGCGGCGGATTCCCGCATCGGCGGTCGGGTAGCGGGCAGCAGGGACCATTCATCGTGGCGCATCGCAACTACCGGTAGAACTGCTCCTACTCAGGAGACCCCGTGGTCGGTAAGAGCCATCCGATGGATCGCCCCCAAACTTGCACTGTCCCCTAGCGGTTTGGCGGTTCCCGCTACAGATCACAGGATGGCGGTACCACTTAAGGAAAGACAGTGTTCGTGGTGCATGTACGCCAGGAAGGGCGGGGCCGCGTCACATCGCAGATGTGAAGTAGGCGCGTCCACCGCGGTCGGCTCGAGGACCCCCCAACGGGCATGACCGCCGCGCGCCCGTTGTGTTTCACGTGGAACATCCGGCGTTTGCCGGAGCGATGTGGCGTCTTGCCACAGCGGTTTTATGTTCCACGTGGAACATCGCGTGAGCGCCGGACCTCGGATAGGGATAAGGGCACACACATCATAACGTCCGACACCCCGACTTGGGCTTCAATGGGCGCGACCGGTGATCATAGGTACCACCGCCTCCCCCGCGGCTGGAGCTCGCCGAAGCTTTAAGGAGTGACCGCCGGCTGCGCTAGAAACTACCGACGCGTTCCCGTGGGCGCCCGAAAGGGCTACTGCTTTGGGGCAGGAGCATGCCGGCGCCAGCGTGGCGGTATCAGTCATTCTCGAAACGGGCATGGGGTGCCTGATCGAACAATGTGTCCGGGGCCTGCAGCCTCTGGTTCAGCCGGGGATTATGGGCGGCGAAGGTTTCGCCGGCCCAGGTAAACGCATTGCCGCGAACTTACCACGCTTGTTTGACCGTACATCGGCACCACCCCGCTATACAGGCGCGGGATACCAAAGCATCTCAAGCAAGTAGGGCGGTGCCGGGTTCGCTCTACCTGAGGGGATGGTCGCGCTGCCTTGTGTGGCTTGCGCCTTACAGCGCAGCCCTGGTGAGATAACGATCCGGGCAATCGAACGAGGTTCGGTGGGCTGAGCGCGATGGCGATCTCGATAACGCAGCAGGCAAGCGATGGCTTGGTGGGTAACCATACTGCCCCTAGTCGCATACCTTGCGCAGCGCTAGCGCTCAGTCTATATGCACGCGGATAGACCGCCACTAGATACCTGGGAGAGCTGGTGTCGGAGGCGCTGCATCTTATTCCGGCACGCCTACGCTCCGTCGCGCGCCGGCTTGATTGTCTGTTGTCACGCGGATGGACAGGGCTTTCATCGGTTTATGCGTTGCTACTGACTCGTTGCAGATGCATGACATGGAGGAAATGATAGGGTGCCGTCCCTAGGTGTCGCGGTGGGTTTGTCTCAGAAGCATGATCGGATATGGTTGCAGGCCTTCGGAGTGGGTTCTTGAGGCATGGTGAAACTTAGACTGCTGGTGCGTGGAGTTTTCCCAAGTGTGGCTGTGCACCACAACTGCTGTTTCACGTGGAACATTTGCCGTGGGTGCGTCGACGCACCTGTCGCGAGACGATGTTCCACGTGGAACGCTACCAACCCCAGGAGCCGCTTCGGACGCATGCGTTTCGAAGGCTGCCCCAGATAGCGGCGGCGAGGCGTGAACGGCGGTCGCAGTAGGTAGGGCTGGTGTCGGTTTGCTCCCGGACGACGTCCCCATTACGGCTTGCGCACTGTGACGTTCGCTCGAAGCGGAGACCAGGAGGAGGTTGGCAACCTATTGGGTAGAGCCCGGCACGCAGCGTAGAGCTTTGCGTTAGAGGCGCCAATGGAGGCGCCGCCCGTGAGGGCCCGCGCTCGTCATCATGAGAAGCAGGGGGTCCACCCGGCGTTCAGGATAGGCCAGCATTACGGCGCCTTTCCCATCGGAGGGATTAAACGGAAACCGATCCGCTACCCTGTTTCACGTGAAACACCCGCCAAACGCCGAGCCTCTATAATCACGGCTCGCAGCTCTTTCTCCCCGCATATACCCCCATGGATTATCCCCGCGAGTTCGACGTCATTGTGGTGGGCGGTGGCCACGCCGGCACTGAAGCGGCCCTGGCGTCAGCCCGCATTGGCGCGAAAACCCTTCTTCTTACCCACAACATCGAAACCCTCGGACAGATGTCGTGCAATCCGTCCATTGGGGGGATCGGCAAAGGCCATCTGGTCAAGGAAATCGATGCGCTGGGCGGCGCGATGGCCTTGGCCACCGATGAGGCGGGAATTCAATTCCGCATCCTCAACGGCTCCAAGGGGCCCGCAGTGCGCGCCACACGGGCGCAGGCGGACCGCGTCCTCTATCGGAAGGCTATCCGCTCCCGACTGGAGAACCAGCCCAACCTCTGGCTGTTTCAGCAGGCGGTCGATGACCTGATGGTGGAAGGGGATCGGGTGGTCGGCGCTATCACCCAGATCGGACTGAAGTTTCGTGCGCGCAAGGTCGTGCTGACTGCCGGTACCTTCCTGAACGGCCTGATCCACGTCGGCCTGCAGAACTACTCTGCTGGCCGCGCCGGCGACCCCCCGGCGACATCGCTCGGACAGCGGCTCCGTGAACTGCAATTGCCGCAAGGACGGCTGAAGACGGGCACGCCCCCGCGCATCGACGGACGGACCATCGATTACAGCGTATTGGAGGAACAGCCGGGCGACCTGGACCCCATGCCGGTGTTTTCTTTTCTGGGCAAGCCATCGATGCATCCCCGGCAGCTGCCCTGCTGGATCACGCATACCAACGCTCGCACGCACGAGATCATCCGCGGCGGACTCGACCGCTCCCCGATGTACACCGGCGTGATCGAAGGTGTCGGACCCCGGTATTGTCCCTCCATTGAGGACAAGATTCACCGCTTCGCGGACAAGGCCTCACACCAGGTTTTCCTCGAGCCTGAAGGGCTCGATACGCACGAGGTTTACCCCAACGGCGTTTCCACGAGCTTGCCGTTCGACGTGCAACTGGAGCTCATCCATTCCCTGCCGGGACTGGAGAACGCGCACATCCTGCGTCCCGGATACGCGATTGAGTACGACTACTTCGACCCGCGTGGATTACGGTCGACATTGGAGACGCGCGCAATATCCGGACTGTATTTCGCCGGCCAGATCAACGGTACGACTGGATACGAAGAAGCCGCAGCACAGGGCTTGCTCGCCGGCGCGAACGCCGCGTTGGCTGCGTTGGAGCGCGAGCCTTGGACGCCGCGGCGCGACGAAGCCTATCTGGGCGTTCTGGTCGACGATCTCATCACGCGAGGCGTCACCGAACCGTACAGGATGTTCACGTCGAGAGCGGAGTATCGCCTCAGCCTGCGCGAGGACAATGCAGACATGCGCCTGACGGAGACGGGTCGGCGTCTCGGCCTGGTCGACGACGCCCGCTGGGAGGCTTTCGAGCGTAAGCGCGAAACCGTCGAAAAGGAGGTGCAGCGCTTGCGGTCGACGTGGGTCACGCCGCGCAACCTCCCGCAAGAAACCGCACAAACCTTGCTCGGGCAAGCGATCGAACGTGAGTACTCACTAGCAGATCTGCTCAAGCGTCCGAATGTCACTTATGACGCTTTGATGCAGGCCGCTTTGCCAGACGGGACGCCGGTCGCGGGTCCAGGCGTCGCGGATCGCGACGCTGCCCAGCAGGTCGAGATCCAGGTGAAGTACGCGGGATACATCGCCCGGCAGCAGGACGAAGTCCAAAAGCACATGGCGCATGAATCCCAACGCATCCCCGCGGATCTGGACTACGACACGGTGCTGAGTTTGTCGTTCGAAGTGCGGCAGAAGCTCAAAACCCATCGGCCCGAAACGATCGGGCAGGCTGCGCGTATATCGGGCGTGACCCCGGCCGCCATTTCGCTCCTGCTTATTCACCTGAAGCGCCTGCAGTACGGCTCGCGCAAACGCGCCGCATGAGCCCGCGGGAAGTCATGTCGCAGGACGCCGGTGAGCGGCTGAAAGACGCCTGCGCGGCGCTTGGTCTTGTTCCGTCCGACGAACAGTTGGAGCAACTGCTGGGCTACCTGCAGCTGCTCCAGCGCTGGAACCGCACGTACAATCTGACGGCAATCCGCGACCCGCAGCAGATGCTGGTCCACCACATTTTCGATAGCCTGGCGGTTGTCCCGCCCATCTCCTCGGCCATGCCAGCCGCCGGCCGGCTGTACGACGTCGGCGCCGGGGCGGGTTTGCCAGGTGTCATCCTGGCCGTCATGCGTCCCGATTGGCACATCACCTGTATTGACGCGGTGGAGAAGAAGACCGCGTTCGTGCGGCAGGTTTCGGGCGCGCTGTCGCTGCCAAACCTGCGCGCCGTCCATGGTCGCGTCGAGGACCTGGATCCTGGCAACTGCCACGTCGTAACGTCTCGCGCGTTTGCCGCGCTCGATGACTTCGCGCGTCTGGCGGGACAGCACGTCGCGGCCGGTGGTACGCTGCTGGCCCTGAAAGGCAAAGTGCCGGACGACGAGATCCAGCGCCTGCATGCCGTGGGCGAATGGCAAGTCGACGCCGTACAAACGATTCAGGTCCCGGAACTCGACGCACAGCGATGCCTGATCTGGATGCGCCGCCACGGCGCGCGTAGTCAAGGAAATCCATGAACGAAACAGTGTCCGCCAATCCCGCCCGTGTGTTCTGTATCGCGAACCAGAAGGGCGGCGTCGGCAAAACGACTACGGCCATCAACCTGGCCGCTGGGCTGGCCACGCATGGCAAACGCGTGCTGCTGGTGGATCTGGACCCCCAAGGCAACGCGACCATGGGCAGCGGCATCGACAAGGCGAGCCTGCAGTCGAACCTTTACGAGGTGCTGATCGGCGACACCACCATCGCGGATGCGCGTGTGCGATCGGAAGTGGGGGGCTATGACGTCCTGCCTGCCAATCGCGAATTGGCGGGCGCCGAGATCGACCTCGTTCAAATGGAAGAGCGGGAGCGTCAGCTGAAGCACGCGCTGGACACCGTGGCGGACGACTACGACTTCATCTTGGTCGATTGCCCGCCCACGTTGTCGCTGCTCACCTTGAACGGTCTTGCCGCCGCCCATGGCGTCATCATTCCGATGCAATGCGAGTACTTCGCGCTGGAAGGCCTGTCGGACCTGGTGAACACCATCAAGCGCGTGCATCGCAATATCAATCCCCAGCTGCGGGTGATCGGTCTGCTGCGGGTGATGTTCGATCCGCGCATGACGCTGCAGCAGCAGGTATCGGCGCAGTTGGAAGCGCACTTCGGCGACAAGGTTTTCGCCACGGTAGTGCCCCGCAACGTCCGGCTTGCCGAAGCGCCCAGCTACGGCATGCCTGGCGTGGTCTACGATCGTGCTTCGCGCGGCGCGCAAGCGTACATCTCGTTTGGCGCGGAAATGATCGAGCGCGTCAAGGCCCTGGCGGACTGACCGCCATGCGCGCTTCGCCCACCACGCCTGCGGTTGCTCGCACTCTCGGCAAAAACCTGCTCGACGCGCGCATCGAAGAGGCGGCGTTGAACGCCACGGTGGTGCGCGAACAGATGATCTACGATGGCTGGCTGGTGCGATGGGCGCCATCCAAGGCACGGCGGGCGCGCAGCGTCAACGTGCTCGCCGCCTCGCAACGCAGCCTGGACGAAAAACTGGCGCACTGCGCGGCGGTTTACGCCCGCGCGCGGCAGCCTTTCATTTTCCGGATCACGTCCATCTGTCCCGATACGGCGCTGGACGGTCAGCTCGACCGCAAAGGTTTTGCCGCGATCGACGATACCTGCGTGATGGCGATGCCGTTGGCGGGGGACGAATCCGCGACCCCGCAAGCCACGCTACGATACGAGCAAGCCGATCCCGGGCTCTTCGCACGCGTCGCGGGGCAATTGCGCGACGACACCCCCGACCAGGTTGCAGAACACACGCAGCGATTGACCTCCATTGCCGTGCCATGCACGCGATGGCTGGCGCGCGATGAGCAAGGCCGCCATGTGGCGGCAGGCATGACGGTGCTGGATGGCGACCTGGCGGGCGTGTTCGACGTGGTGGTGGATCCGCAGGTGCGGGGCAGGGGCTATGCAAGGCAGCTGATGCATCGGCTGTTGAGCACGGGCCGCGAAGCCGGCGCCCGCACGGCTTATCTCCAGGTGGAACGTGGCAACACGCCGGCGCGCCGCCTGTATGCGTCGTTGGGATTCGCCGACCGGTATACGTATTGGTATCGCACGCAACAACAGGACTAAGCGGACCGCCAAGGTCCGCTGGGAAATAAAACTATGGCCACCAAGAAACCAAAAGGATTGGGACGCGGACTCGACGCCCTGCTCGGCGCCGATATGCCTGCCATCCACACCCTGGGGAAAAACGAACCGAAGCAGGAGGCGCCCGCCAATGTCCTGCCCGTGAGCGTCATGCGCGCCGGCAAGTACCAGCCGCGTACGCGCATGGACGAAGGCGCATTGACCGAGCTGGCAGAGTCGATAAGGACCCAGGGGATCATGCAGCCCATCCTGGTCCGTCCGCTCGGCGAATCGGCTCCGGGACAATACGAGATCATCGCCGGCGAACGCCGCTTCCGCGCGGCGCAGCTGGCGGGTCTGAAGGAAGTGCCGGTCCTCGTGCGCGAGGTCCCGGATGAGAACGCCGCGGTGATGGCGCTGATCGAGAACATTCAGCGCGAAGATCTCAACCCCTTGGAAGAAGCGCAAGGCGTGCGGCGCCTGCTGGACGAATTCGGGCTCACGCACGAACAGGCTGCACAGGCTATCGGGCGTTCGCGCTCGGCGACCAGCAATCTGCTGCGGCTGCTCAATCTTGCACCGGCTGTGCAAACCATGCTGCTCGCCGGCGATATCGACATGGGCCATGCGCGCGCGTTGCTCGCCGTCGATGGCGCCACGCAGATACAGCTGGCCAACCAGATCATCGCGAAACGGCTATCGGTACGGGAAGCGGAAAAGCTGGTGGCCAAGACCGCGAAGGACGCCGAGCCGGCGCCGCGCAAGAAGAGCGTGGGCAATTCCCGCGACGTCGCCCGCCTGGAAGAAGCGATGTCGGATTTCCTTGGCACGCGCGTTAGCCTGAAGGTTGGCGCGCGCGAGCGCGGGCAAATCGTCATCGATTTCCATGGCTGGGATCATCTCAACTCGCTGCTCGAAAAGCAGGGCCTTTCCGGCGTGCTCGACGATGCCTGAACACCGCGCGCTTCCCACCGTGACCGTGCTCGGAACCGGCGGCACCATCGCCGGCGCGCCGGTGGCCGGCTTGCGTGTGGGCTATGTGCCGGGGACCATCGATATCGAGTCGCTGCTTGACGGCGTCCCTGGCCTGGCTTCCCTGGCGAATCTGCGTGCGGAACAAGTCGCCAATATCGGCAGCCAGGACATGCGCCACGATGTATGGCAAGGGCTGGCCACGCGCGTGTCTGCCCTGCAGCAGGATACGGACATCGACGGCATCGTCGTCACGCACGGCACGGATACCCTCGAAGAGACGGCATGGTTCCTCGAACTCGCCGTGCCGCTGCGCAAGCCATTGGTGCTGACAGGCGCCATGCGGCCCGCGACGGCGCTGGGCTCCGAAGGGCCGGCAAACCTGTACGCAGCGGTAGCGGTTGCGCGCGATGAGGCGGCCCAAGGGCGCGGCGCTCTGGTGTTGATGAATGAGCACATTCACCATGCGCGCGACGTGCAGAAAATCGCGGCATCGGGAATCGCCGCATTCGCATCGCCCACGCGCGGCCCGGCGGGCATCGTGCAGGCGGGTGGACCGCTGTTCTATGGGACGGCGCGGCCGCGAGCGCACTATCCCTGGCAATCCGCGCCTTTGCCGCCGGTCGAACAGTGGCCGCGCGTCGGCGTGGTGTACGCGCATGCCGACATGCAGCCAGACCTGATCGACTTCATGGCGAGCCGGTACCAGGGGATCGTGCTGGCGGGCGTCGGCGACGGCAATGCCAGCCAGGCCGCTTTCCAGGCCATCGGCCGCGCGACGGGGCAGGGCGTGGCCGTGGTGCGCGCATCGCGCACCGCAAGCGGACATGTCCAGCGTAACACCGAGGTGGATGACGACGCGCTGGGCACCGTCGCGGCCGGCGACCTGAGCCCTCAGAAAGCGCGCATTCTCCTGACGCTGGCACTCATGTCGACGCGCGACGCAGGCGCGCTGCAGCGCTGCTTCGACGCTGCCTAGCGGACACGACCGCCGGCGCGTCGGCGCAATCCTTGCCGCGCCGGCACGACGCCCCGCAGGCCGGCATCGCAACCGTCCCAGCCTGCGGTCCGGCGACCGATCGGTTGCCGTGCCGACCGGTTTCCGGTCAGACGAGCACGACGCCGCCCAACGCGCCTGCCAGTGCGTCGTAGCCCTCGGTGGCTTCGGCTTTGCGGTTTGAGATCAGCATCGCGATGCGGTCGGCCGGGCAGTAGGAAACGCCCGCATTCTGGCCTATGGCCGTATCATCGGCCATCGCGACGATGCTGCGGGCATTCGCCGCCATGGCGCGAGCCAGCTCCGCGCGGGAAAGATCGGCGTGGGTGGCGCCGTGGCGGGCATCGATTGCGCTTGGGCATAGCAGCGCCGCATCCGCGGTATAGCGGTGGATTTCGGCAATGGCGTGTTCGCCATGCGTCGCGGCCAGCGAAGGCAATACCGAACCGCCCAGCATGACCGCGCGGTTGCCATGCGAAAGATGATCCCGGCTTGCCGCGATGCGCATCGCGGCGTCGAACGAATTCGTGATCACCGTGATGCCATGCAGGACATCCAGCGCCTCGGCCAGGGTCACCGCCATGGACCCCGCCTCCATGAACAGGGTCTGTCCGTTGGACAGGCGGCTGGCCGCGGCACGCGCCACAGCGCGGTAATGACGGCGGTCGTGATGCGTCGGGTCGTGTTCCGGCGCCTCGCCGTCCAGGACGGCGCCGCCATGCGTGCGGCGCAACTCGCCACGCGCTTCCAGCGCGATCAGGTCGCGCCGCACCGTTTCGCGCGACACGCCCAGCTCTTCGGCAATGCGGTCCGTCGAGGCGCTGCGCAGCGCCGCGAGCATCTTTCTTATCCGTTGATACCGTTCTTCCTGCCACATGCGAGTCCGCCGCCTTTGCGCCGCGGCTATGTTCACAAAGTTGACGGGCACTGTCCAGGCGGGTGCGAAGGGCTTCCACGCTCCGCCGCTCAGGCAATTTGACACGGCGAAAGAAAGTGACCATAATTTCAAGTTCTCCGCTGGAGGGGTGCCCGAGTGGTTAAAGGGGGCAGACTGTAAATCTGTTGGCCTTGCGCCTACATTGGTTCGAATCCAATCCCCTCCACCAGAGACCGCGCCGTGGACTGGTCTGCAGCCGTCCTTGCGTACGAAGCGATAACCGCCCAGGCAGGGCGCCAGCCCATGCCGAACATCCAGAATCCAGGCGCAGTCGGCCTGGATTTGCAATGTCTGGGGCTTGCATCGCGGCGTGCAAGGGTTGAGCAGGCGAGCCGTCCGGCATGTGTCTGGTTGCGGCGGAGGGCAGGATGGGAAACGATACGCCGCGGGTGTAGCTCAATGGTAGAGCAGAAGCCTTCCAAGCTTACGACGAGGGTTCGATTCCCTTCACCCGCTCCAGGTTTTCGGTGCGCGGCCAGCGGAACAGTCTGGCCGCGTATTTGCAGGAAGCGGTGCGCCCGGTGATGGCGGTTTCCCGGGTCGCGCGGCAGTACGAGTTGTACGAAAGATTTTCCGCCCATGTGGCTCAGTGGTAGAGCACTCCCTTGGTAAGGGAGAGGTCACGCGTTCGATCCGCGTCATGGGCACCAAGCATTTGTCTTCGTTTTAGTCAGATCCGCACATCCAGTCAGGAGTCAGCCATGGCAAAAGGCAAGTTTGAACGTACCAAGCCGCACGTGAACGTGGGTACGATCGGTCACGTGGACCACGGCAAAACGACGTTGACGGCGGCGATCACGACGGTGCTGTCGAACAAGTTCGGCGGCGAAGCGAAGGCGTACGACCAGATCGACGCGGCGCCGGAAGAGAAGGCGCGCGGCATCACGATCAACACGGCGCACGTGGAATACGAGACGCAGACGCGTCACTACGCGCACGTTGACTGCCCGGGCCACGCGGACTATGTGAAGAACATGATCACGGGCGCGGCGCAGATGGACGGCGCGATCCTGGTGGTGTCGGCCGCCGACGGCCCGATGCCGCAGACGCGCGAACACATTCTGCTGAGCCGCCAGGTGGGCGTGCCGTACATCATCGTGTTCCTGAACAAGGCGGACATGGTCGATGACGCGGAGCTGCTGGAGCTGGTGGAGATGGAAGTCCGCGAGCTGCTGAGCAAGTACGATTTTCCTGGCGATGACACGCCGATCGTCAAGGGTTCGGCCAAGCTGGCGCTGGAAGGCGACAAGGGCGAGCTGGGCGAGCAGGCGATTCTGAAGCTGGCCGAGGCGCTGGATACGTACATTCCGACGCCGGAGCGCGCGGTGGACGGCACGTTCCTGATGCCGGTCGAAGACGTGTTCTCGATCTCGGGCCGCGGCACGGTGGTCACGGGCCGTATCGAGCGCGGCGTGATCAAGGTTGGCGAGGAAATCGAAATCGTCGGTATCAAGCCGACGCTGAAGACGACCTGCACGGGCGTGGAAATGTTCCGCAAGCTGCTGGATCAGGGCCAGGCCGGTGACAACGTGGGGATTCTGCTGCGCGGCACCAAGCGCGAAGAAGTCGAGCGCGGCCAGGTGCTGGCCAAGCCCGGCTCGATCACGCCGCACACGGAGTTCGACGCCGAGGTGTACATCCTGTCCAAGGAAGAGGGCGGTCGCCACACGCCGTTCTTCAACGGCTATCGTCCGCAGTTCTACTTCCGCACGACGGACGTGACCGGCACGATCGAGCTGCCCAAGGACAAGGAAATGGTGCTGCCGGGCGACAACGTGTCGATGAAGGTGACGCTGCTGGCGCCGATCGCCATGGAAGAAGGTCTGCGCTTCGCCATCCGCGAAGGCGGCCGTACCGTGGGCGCGGGCGTGGTTGCCAAGATCAGCAAGTAATCTCGCGACGCCGGGGTCCCCCAAGCGGGACCCCAAATTTCGCTGGACAAAACGGCGAGAAAAGTAGTATTATGGATGGTTCCGCAAGGTTCCATCCTTCGTTTTTGGTCCCTCCAAAGTCCGCCATTGTCGCACTGGGCGATACAGCACGGCACGGCTTCCCGGAGCGTTCCCGGTGTACGTCCTGTACATCGGACTGGGCGAGGAGATGACCGGGAAGCGAAGGTAAGGGTCTCTAGCTGGCCGTGCAAGGGTTTTTCCCCGCACGACCTCGCGTGACTAGAGGGGTATAGCTCAATTGGCAGAGCGTCGGTCTCCAAAACCGAAGGTTGTAGGTTCGATTCCTACTGCCCCTGCCAACCCGCCTTCCTCTCCCCGGCCTGCCGGAAATCATCACAAGCTGCGCATTCATGGCGGGCTTGTTGCGCAAAATGTCTAATACCAGCGTCGAAACCGTTACCAGTACCGCCGATCGGGTGAAGTTGACCGTGGCGGTGCTCGTCATTATTGCTGGGATCGTGGGATTCTCCGTCCTGAGCGCCCAGCCCATGGCGGCGCGCGTCGGGGTCTTCGTCGGAGGCCTGATTCTTGCCGCCATCATCGCCTGGTTCAGTGAACCCGGGCGCCGCACCCTGAGCTTCGCCGGCGAATCGTATAACGAAGTCAAGCGTGTCTCATGGCCCACCAGGAAGGAAACGACCCAGATGACGGGCATCGTTTTCGCCTTCGTGGCAATCATGGGCATCTTCATGTGGGTGCTCGACAAGGGCATCGAGTGGATCATTTACGGCCTGCTGCTGGGCTGGAAATAAAGGACGGCGCATGAGCAAACGTTGGTATGTCGTCCATGTGTATTCCGGCATGGAGAAAAGCGTGCACAAGGCGCTGCTCGAGCGTATCGAGCGTGCCGGACTGCAGACCTCCTTCGGTCGCATCCTGGTGCCGTCCGAAGAAGTCGTGGAAATGAAAGGCGGCCAGAAGTCGATTTCCGAGCGTCGGATCTTCCCGGGCTACGTCCTGGTTGAAATGGATCTGACCGACGAAACCTGGCACCTGGTCAAGAATACGAACCGCGTCACCGGCTTCCTCGGTGGCTCGGGCAACCGGCCTTCGCCGATCTCCGAGAAAGAAGTCGAGAAGATTCTTTCTCAAATGGAGGAAGGCGTGGAAAAGCCGCGTCCCAAGATCTTGTTCGAAGTGGGCGAGATGGTGCGCGTCAAGGAAGGCCCGTTCGCGGACTTCAACGGCAACGTCGAAGAAGTCAATTACGAAAAGAGCAAGGTTCGCGTGTCGGTGACCATTTTCGGCCGCGCCACGCCCGTCGAGCTCGATTTCAGTCAGGTCGAAAAGACCTGATCGCTGTTTCGGTTTCACCCTCAGTTTCAACCCCAATCCCCCGGGGAGCCCGCTGAACGGCGGGCGCTAGAACCCGCAAGGAGCAAAGCATGGCGAAGAAGATCGTCGGCTTTATCAAGCTGCAAGTGCCGGCTGGTAAGGCAAACCCCTCCCCCCCGATCGGTCCGGCGCTGGGTCAGCGCGGCCTGAACATCATGGAATTCTGCAAGGCGTTCAACGCCAAGACGCAGGGCATGGAGCCCGGTCTGCCGATTCCGGTGGTGATCACCGCTTTCGCGGACAAGAGCTTCACCTTCGTGATGAAGACCCCGCCCGCCACGGTCCTCATCAAGAAGGCCGCCGGCGTGCAGAAGGGTTCGCCCAAGCCGCACACCGACAAGGTCGGCAAGCTGACGCGTGCCCAGGCCGAGGAAATCGCGAAGACCAAGGAACCCGACCTGACCGCGGGCGACCTGGAAGCCGCCGTGCGCACCATCGCCGGCAGCGCCCGCAGCATGGGCATCACGGTTGAGGGGATCTGATCATGGCAAAACTGTCCAAGCGTACCGCCGCTCTGCGTGAAAAAATCGACCGCACCAAGCTGTATCCGGTCACCGAGGCTCTGAGCCTCATCAAGGAAACCGCCACCGCCAAGTTTGACGAATCCGTCGACGTGGCCGTGCAGCTGGGCATCGACCCCAAGAAATCCGACCAACTGGTCCGTGGTTCCGTGGTGCTGCCCGCCGGTACCGGCAAGTCCGTGCGCGTCGCCGTGTTCGCCCAGGGCGACAAGGCTGAAGCCGCCAAGGCTGCCGGTGCGGACATCGTCGGTCTGGAAGACCTGGCCGAGCGCATCAAGGGCGGTCAGATCGATTTCGACGTGGTCATCGCTTCGCCCGACACCATGCGCGTCGTCGGCGCCCTGGGTCAGATCCTGGGCCCGCGCGGCCTGATGCCGAACCCCAAGGTCGGCACGGTCACGCCCGACGTCGTCACCGCGGTCAAGAACGCGAAGGCTGGCCAAGTGCAGTACCGCACCGACAAGGCCGGTATCGTACATGCCACCATCGGCCGCGCTTCTTTCGGCGTGGAACAGCTGCAAACCAACCTGGCCGCGCTGGTCGATGCCCTGAACAAGGCGCGTCCCGCTGCAGCCAAGGGCGTGTACCTGCGCAAGCTCGCCGTGTCGTCCACCATGGGCGGTGGCGCTCGCGTGGAAATCGCCTCGCTCACGACGCCGGCCGCCTGATCGGCGCGTCGCGGGCAAACAGAACTTTGGGCTGCGTCCGGATCCGTCCGGACGTTGCTGTCAAAGACCGCTGGAGCATCTGCTTAATCCCGAAGCCCGTACGGTTCGGATCCAGCGTAGACGGCGTCCCATGGAAGATTTCTTTATAAGAACTCGACCAGGTCGCCGCATTCGGTTGACGTTCCGGGCTCCCACCCGGGGCGTCTTTTGATGGAGTGTTCAAACCGTGAGTCTCAATCGCCAAGAGAAAGCGGTGGTAATCGAGGAAGTCGCGGCGCAAGTCGCCAAGGCCCAATCGATTGTTATCGCCGAGTACCGTGGTCTGGACGTCGCCTCCGTCACCGTACTGCGCAAGACTGCGCGTCAATCGGGCGTGTACCTGCGTGTTCTGAAGAACACGCTGGCTCGTCGCGCTGTGAACGGCACGGCTTTCGAGTCGCTGTCCGACCAGCTCACCGGTCCGCTGATCTACGGTATCAGCGCCGATCCGGTCGCCTCGGCCAAGGTCCTCTCCGATTTCGCCAAAACCAACGACAAACTGGTCATCAAGGGGGGCTCGCTGCCCAACAACCTGTTGAACCAGGAAGGCGTCAAGGCCCTGGCCTCGCTGCCTTCGCGCGAAGAGTTGTTGGCGAAATTGCTGGGCACCATGCAAGCCCCGATTGCGCAATTTGCACGTACGCTCAACGAAGTTCCCTCGAAGTTCGCCCGCGGCCTCGCTGCCGTGCGCGACCAGAAGGCCGCGGCGTAAGCCCCGGCGTTCGTGGAATTCGTTGTACGACGAAGCGACACCGAACCTGGCATTACCAATATTTGGAGTTCTTAGAAAATGGCCCTTAGCAAAGCTGAAATCCTTGACGCCATCGCTGGCATGACCGTGCTCGAACTGTCCGAGCTGATCAAGGATCTGGAAGAGAAGTTCGGCGTGTCGGCTGCCGCCGCTGCCGTGGCTGTCGCCGCGCCCGCCGCTGGTGGCGCCGGTGGCGCTGCCGCCGCTGAAGAAAAGACCGAGTTCGACGTCATCCTGACGGAAGCTGGCGCGAACAAGGTCAGCGTCATCAAGGCCGTGCGTGAAATCACCGGCCTGGGTCTGAAGGAAGCCAAGGACCTGGTCGACGGCGCGCCGAAGCCCGTCAAGGAAGGCATCGCCAAGGCTGACGCCGAAGCTGCGAAGAAGAAGCTGGAAGAAGCTGGCGCCAAGGTCGAACTCAAGTAAGACCTTATGCCAGTTGCCCGGGGACAGCGCAGTTTGCCGTCCCCGGGCTTTTGCGTTTCCAGGAAACCCTAGTTGATCGTAGGGTTCAGCGGGGTTTCCTGGAGTCGTATCAGCATCGTACCAACGTCTGTTTGCGTCGTCGCAACGCCGTATCAGCGTCGTATCACCCCGGGCCGTGGTTGACGGCCCATGCAACCTCGAGTCGGAGTGCTCATGCCTTACTCGTACACCGAAAAAAAGCGCATCCGCAAAAGCTTCGCCAAGCGCGAGGACGTCCAGAGCGTCCCCTTCCTGCTTGCGACGCAGCTTCAATCCTACCTAACTTTTCTGCAGGCGGATACGCCTCCGTCGCAGCGAGCCAACGATGGCCTTCAGGCGGCTTTCACGTCCATCTTCCCCATCGTCAGTCACAACGGAATGGCGCGTCTTGAGTTCGTCAGCTATGTGCTGGGCGAACCGGTGTTCGATGTCAAGGAATGTCAGCAGCGCGGCCTGACCTACGCGTCGCCCCTGCGCGCCAAGGTCCGCCTGGTCCTGCTCGATCGCGAAGTCAGCAAGCCGACCGTCAAGGAAGTCAAGGAGCAGGAAGTCTACATGGGCGAGATTCCGCTCATGACGGGCACCGGCTCCTTCGTCATCAACGGCACCGAGCGCGTCATCGTGTCGCAGCTGCACCGTTCGCCGGGCGTGTTCTTCGAGCACGACCGCGGCAAGACGCACAGCTCCGGCAAGCTGTTGTTCTCCGCGCGCGTCATCCCCTACCGCGGCTCGTGGCTGGACTTCGAATTCGACCCGAAGGACATCCTGTTCTTCCGCGTCGACCGCCGCCGCAAGATGCCCGTGACGATCCTGCTGAAGGCCATCGGCATGACGCCGGAGTCCATCCTGGCCGAGTTCTTCGACTTCGATCGTTTCGATCTGAAGAGCGAAGGCGCGATGATGGAATTCATCCCCGAGCGCTGGAAGGGCGAAATGGCGCGCTTCGACATCACCGACCGTTCCGGCAAGGTGATCGTCGAGAAGGACAAGCGCATCAACGCCAAGCATCTGCGCGACCTGGCTGCGGGCGGCATCGAGCGCATCTCGGTGCCCGAGGAGTTCCTGTACGGCCGTGTGCTGGCCAAGAACATCGTCGACCCCGACACCGGTGAAGTCGTCGCGCATGCGAACGACGAGATCACGGAAAGCGTGCTGAGCGCGCTGCGCGCTGCCAACATCACCGAGTTCCAGACGCTGTACACCAACGACCTGGATCGCGGTCCCTACATCTCGCAAACGCTGCGCACGGACGAAACCGCCGACCAGATGGCCGCGCGCGTGGCCATCTACCGCATGATGCGTCCCGGCGAACCGCCCACCGAGGAAGCGGTCGAGGCCCTGTTCCAGCGCCTGTTCTACAGCGAGGAAACCTACGACCTGTCGCGCGTGGGCCGCATGAAGGTCAACAGCCGTCTGGGCCGTGGCGACGACATCACCGGCCCGATGACGCTGACCAACGAGGACATCCTCGACACCATCAAGGTGCTGGTCGAGCTGCGCAACGGCCGCGGCCAGATCGACGATATCGATCACCTGGGCAACCGCCGTGTGCGCTGCGTCGGCGAACTGGCCGAGAACCAGTTCCGCGCCGGCCTGGTGCGCGTCGAGCGCGCCGTGAAGGAGCGCCTGGGCCAGGCCGAAACCGAAAACCTGATGCCGCACGACCTGATCAACTCCAAGCCGATTTCCGCGGCGATCAAGGAGTTCTTCGGTTCGAGCCAGCTGTCGCAGTTCATGGACCAGACCAACCCGCTGTCGGAGATCACGCACAAGCGTCGCGTCTCCGCCCTGGGTCCTGGCGGTCTGACGCGCGAGCGTGCCGGCTTCGAAGTGCGTGACGTGCATCCCACGCACTACGGCCGCGTGTGCCCGATCGAAACGCCGGAAGGTCCGAACATCGGCCTGATCAACTCCATGGCGCTGTACGCCCGCCTGAACGAGTACGGCTTCCTGGAAACGCCGTACCGCAAGGTCATCGACGGCAAGGTCAGCGACCAGATCGACTACCTGTCGGCCATCGAGGAAAGCCACTACGTCATCGCGCAGGCGAACGCCGCGCTCGATGAGGAAGGGCGCTTCATCGACGACCTGGTGGCTTGCCGTGAAGCCGGCGAAACCATGCTGACCGCTCCGGCGAACGTGCATTACATGGACGTCGCGCCGTCGCAAATCGTCTCGGTGGCCGCGTCGCTGATTCCCTTCCTGGAACACGACGACGCCAACCGTGCCTTGATGGGCGCCAACATGCAGCGTCAGGCAGTCCCCTGCCTGCGTCCCGAGAAGCCCCTGGTCGGCACGGGCATCGAGCGCACCGTGGCGGTCGACTCCGGCACCACCGTGCAGGCCCTGCGCGGCGGC
The DNA here is from genome assembly GCF_002119725.1 of Bordetella genomosp. 9. Taxonomy (NCBI): domain Bacteria; kingdom Pseudomonadati; phylum Pseudomonadota; class Betaproteobacteria; order Burkholderiales; family Alcaligenaceae; genus Bordetella; species Bordetella genomosp. 9. The sequence goes on along the minus strand of NZ_CP021109.1, from coordinate 4,537,201 downwards.
GTGGTCGACCACGTGGATGCGGACCGTATCGTGATCCGGGTGAACGACGATGAAAACGTCGCCGGCGAAGTCGGCGTCGACATCTACAACCTGATCAAGTACACGCGTTCCAACCAGAACACGAACATCAACCAGCGTCCCATCGTGAGCCGCGGCGACAAGGTCGCCAAGGGCGATGTGCTGGCCGACGGCGCGTCGACGGACCTGGGCGAACTCGCCCTGGGCCAGAACATGCTGATCGCGTTCATGCCCTGGAACGGCTACAACTTCGAAGACTCGATCCTGATCTCCGAAAAGGTTGTTGCCGATGACCGCTACACCTCGATCCATATCGAGGAACTGACGGTCGTTGCCCGCGACACCAAGCTGGGACCCGAGGAAATCACGCGCGACATCAGCAACCTGGCCGAGACGCAACTGAACCGCCTCGACGATTCCGGCATTACCTACATCGGCGCGGAAGTCGGTCCCGACGACGTGCTGGTCGGCAAGGTCACGCCCAAGGGCGAAACCCAGCTGACTCCGGAAGAAAAGCTGCTGCGCGCGATCTTCGGCGAAAAGGCGTCCGACGTGAAGGACACCTCGCTGCGCGTGCCGTCCGGCATGACCGGCACCGTGATCGACGTGCAGGTCTTCACGCGTGAAGGCATCGTGCGCGACAAGCGCGCCCAGTCCATCATCGACGATGAACTGCGCCGCTATCGCCAGGACCTGAACGACCAGCTGCGCATCGTCGAGAACGACCAGTTCGATCGTATCGAGAAGATGCTGATCGGCAAGACCGTCAACGGCGGTCCGCGCAAGCTCGCCAAGGGCGCGACCATTACCAAGGCCTACCTGTCCGATCTGGACCGCTGGCAGTGGTTCGACATCCGCCTGGCCGACGAGCAGCATGCCCTGGTTCTGGAGCAGGCCAAGGAATCGCTGGAGCAGAAGCGCCACCAGTTCGACCTGGCTTTCGAGGAAAAGCGCAAGAAGCTGACGCAGGGCGACGAGCTGCCGCCGGGCGTGCTGAAGATGATCAAGGTGTACCTGGCCGTCAAGCGCCGTCTGCAGCCTGGCGACAAGATGGCCGGCCGTCACGGCAACAAGGGCGTGGTCTCGCGCATCACGCCCGTCGAAGACATGCCGCACATGGCCGACGGTACGCCGGTCGACATCGTGCTGAACCCGCTGGGCGTGCCGTCGCGGATGAACGTCGGCCAGGTGCTGGAAGTGCATCTGGGCTGGGCCGCCAAGGGCGTGGGCCAGCGCATCGCCGACATGCTTCGCGACGAGCGCACGGCGCAGGCCAAGTCGCTGCGCGCCTACCTGGAGAAGGTCTACAACACGACCGGCACCGGCGCGCGCATCGACGAGCTGACGGACGACGAAGTCATCGAAATGGCGCGAAACCTGAAGGAAGGGGTGCCTTTCGCGACGCCGGTGTTCGACGGCGCCACCGAAGAGGAAATCGGCAAGATGCTGGAGCTGGCCTATCCCGACGAGGTGGCCAAGCGGATGCAGCTGACCGAATCGCGCACCCAGGCGTGGCTGTACGACGGCCGTACGGGCGAGAAATTCGAGCGTCCGGTCACCGTGGGCTACATGCACTATCTGAAACTGCATCACCTTGTCGATGACAAGATGCATGCGCGTTCGACCGGTCCGTACTCGCTCGTGACCCAGCAGCCGCTGGGGGGCAAGGCGCAGTTCGGCGGCCAGCGTTTCGGGGAAATGGAAGTGTGGGCGCTCGAGGCCTACGGCGCTTCCTACACCCTGCAGGAAATGCTGACGGTGAAGTCCGACGACATCACCGGCCGGACCAAGGTTTACGAGAACATCGTCAAGGGCGACCACGTCATCGATGCCGGCATGCCGGAATCCTTCAACGTGCTGGTCAAGGAAATCCGCTCGTTGGCCCTGGACATGGATTTGGAGCGTAACTAATGAAAGCGCTACTCGACCTTTTCAAGCAAGTCTCGCAAGACGAGCAGTTCGATGCCATCCGCATCGGGATCGCCTCGCCCGAGAAAATCCGTTCGTGGTCTTACGGCGAAGTCCGCAAGCCTGAAACCATCAACTACCGCACGTTCAAGCCCGAGCGCGACGGCCTGTTCTGCTCGAAGATCTTCGGGCCGATCAAGGACTACGAGTGCCTGTGCGGCAAGTACAAGCGCCTGAAGCACCGCGGCGTCATCTGCGAGAAGTGCGGCGTCGAAGTAACCGTGGCGAAGGTTCGCCGCGAACGCATGGGCCATATCGAACTGGCCAGCCCCGTCGCGCACATCTGGTTCCTGAAGAGCCTGCCGTCGCGTCTGGGCATGGTCCTGGACATGACGCTGCGCGACATCGAGCGCGTGCTGTACTTCGAAGCATGGTGCGTGATCGAGCCCGGCATGACGCCGCTCAAGCGCGGCCAGATCATGTCGGATGACGACTTCCTGGCGAAGACCGAGGAATACGGCGATGATTTCCGTGCCCTGATGGGCGCGGAAGCCGTGCGCGAGCTGCTGCGCACCATCGATATCGACCGCGAAGTCGAAACGCTGCGCGGCGAGCTGAAGGCCACCGGTTCGGAAGCGAAGATCAAGAAGATCTCCAAGCGCCTGAAAGTGCTGGAAGGCTTCCAGAAATCCGGCATCAAGCCGGAATGGATGGTCATGGAAGTGCTGCCCGTGCTGCCGCCGGACCTGCGTCCGCTGGTGCCGCTGGACGGCGGCCGCTTCGCGACCTCCGATCTGAACGATCTGTACCGCCGCGTCATCAACCGGAACAACCGCCTGAAGCGCCTGCTGGAACTGAAGGCTCCGGAAATCATTCTGCGCAACGAAAAGCGCATGCTGCAGGAAGCCGTCGACTCGCTGCTCGACAACGGCCGCCGCGGCAAGGCCATGACGGGCGCCAACAAGCGCCAGCTCAAGTCCCTGGCCGACATGATCAAGGGCAAGAGCGGCCGCTTCCGTCAGAACCTGCTGGGCAAGCGTGTCGACTACTCCGGCCGTTCGGTCATCGTGGTGGGCCCGCAGCTCAAGCTGCACCAGTGCGGTCTGCCCAAGCTGATGGCGCTGGAACTCTTCAAGCCCTTCATCTTCAATCGACTGGAGATGATGGGCCTGGCCACGACCATCAAGGCCGCGAAGAAGCTCGTCGAAAGCCAGGAACCGGTGGTATGGGACATCCTGGAAGAGGTGATCCGCGAACATCCGGTGATGCTGAACCGCGCGCCGACGCTGCACCGCCTGGGCATCCAGGCCTTCGAACCGGTGCTGATCGAAGGCAAGGCGATCCAACTGCATCCGCTCGTCTGCGCGGCCTTCAACGCCGACTTCGACGGCGACCAGATGGCCGTGCACGTGCCGCTGTCGCTGGAAGCGCAGCTGGAAGCGCGTACGCTCATGCTGGCGTCGAACAACGTCCTGTTCCCCGCGAACGGCGAACCTTCGATCGTGCCGTCCCAGGACATCGTGCTGGGTCTGTACTACACCACGCGCGAACGCATCAACGGCAAGGGCGAAGGCATTTTCTTCACCGACGTGGCCGAAGTGCAGCGCGCCTACGATAACGGCGAAGTCGAGCTGCAAAGCCGCATCACCGTCCGTCTGAAGGAATACGAGAAGGACGAACAGGGCGAATGGCAGCCCGTGGTGCGCCGCTACGAGACCACGGTCGGCCGTGCGCTGCTGTCGGAAATCCTTCCCAAGGGCCTGCCCTTCTCGGTGCTGAACAAGGCGCTGAAGAAGAAAGAGATTTCGCGCCTGATCAACCAGTCCTTCCGTCGTTGCGGCCTGCGCGACACGGTGATCTTCGCCGACAAGCTGATGCAGTCGGGCTTCCGCCTGGCCACGCGCGGCGGCATTTCGATCGCCATGAACGACATGCTGATCCCCTCGGCCAAGGAAAGCATCCTGGCCGAAGCGAGCCGCGAGGTCAAAGAGATCGACAAGCAGTACTCGTCGGGTCTGGTCACGTCCCAGGAACGCTACAACAACGTGGTCGATATCTGGGGCAAGGCTGGCGACAAGGTCGGCAAGGCGATGATGGAGCAGCTGGCCACGGAACCCGTGATCAACCGTCATGGCGAGGAAGTGCGCCAGGAGTCCTTCAACTCCATCTACATGATGGCGGACTCGGGCGCGCGCGGTTCGGCCGCCCAGATCCGTCAGCTGGCCGGTATGCGGGGCCTGATGGCCAAGCCGGACGGCTCGATCATCGAAACGCCGATTACCGCGAACTTCCGCGAAGGTCTGAACGTTCTGCAGTACTTCATCTCGACGCACGGCGCCCGTAAGGGTCTGGCCGACACCGCGCTGAAGACGGCGAACTCGGGCTACCTGACGCGCCGTCTGGTGGACGTGACGCAAGACCTGGTCATCATCGAGGACGACTGCGGCACGTCGCAGGGCTATTCGATGAAGGCCCTGGTGGAAGGCGGCGAGGTCATCGAGCCGCTGCGCGACCGCATCCTGGGCCGCGTCGCCGCCGTGGACATCGTCAACCCCGACACGCAGGAAACGGCCATCGAAGCCGGTACGCTGCTGGACGAGGATGCGGTGGACCTGATCGACCGCATCGGCGTGGACGAAGTCAAGGTCCGCACGCCGCTGACCTGCGAAACGCGTCATGGCCTGTGCGCGCACTGCTACGGGCGCGACCTGGGCCGCGGCTACATGGTCAACGTCGGCGAAGCTGTGGGCGTGATCGCGGCGCAGTCCATCGGCGAACCGGGCACGCAGCTGACCATGCGTACGTTCCACATCGGTGGCGCGGCGTCCCGTTCGGCGCTGGCCAGCGCCGTGGAGACCAAGTCCAACGGTACGGTGGCCTTCGCCAGCACGATGCGCTACGTCACCAACGCCAAGGGCGAGCGCGTGGCGATCTCCCGTTCGGGCGAAATCGTCATCCATGACGACAACGGCCGCGAACGCGAGCGCCACAAGATCCCGTACGGCGCGACCGTGCTGGTCGGCGACGGCGAGGCCGTCAAGGCCGGCGCGCGCCTGGCGACCTGGGACCCGCTTACCCGTCCGATCGTTTCCGAGTACGCCGGTCAGGTGCGCTTCGAGAACATCGAGGAAGGCGTCACCGTCGCCAAGCAGGTGGACGAAGTCACCGGTCTGTCGACCCTGGTCGTCATCACGCCCAAAACGCGCAGCGGCAAGATCGTCATGCGTCCGCAGATCAAGCTGGTCAACGAGTCCGGCGAAGAGGTCAAGATCGCCGGTACCGACCACTCGGTGAACATCTCGTTCCCGGTGGGCGCGCTGATCACGGTGCGTGACGGGCAGCAGGTTGCCGTGGGTGAAGTCCTGGCGCGTATTCCGCAGGAATCGCAGAAGACCCGCGACATTACCGGCGGTCTGCCTCGCGTGGCCGAGCTGTTCGAAGCCCGGTCGCCCAAGGATGCCGGCATGTTGGCCGACGTCACGGGCACGGTTTCGTTCGGCAAGGACACCAAGGGCAAGCAGCGCCTGGTCATTACCGACCTGGAAGGCGTCAGCCACGAGTTCCTGATTCCGAAGGAAAAGCAGGTGCTGGTGCACGACGGCCAGGTGGTGAACAAGGGCGAAATGATCGTGGACGGTCCGGCCGACCCGCACGACATCCTGCGCCTGCAGGGTATCGAGAAGCTGGCGACCTACATCGTCGACGAAGTCCAGGACGTCTACCGTCTGCAAGGCGTGAAGATCAACGACAAGCACATCGAGGTGATCGTTCGCCAGATGCTGCGTCGCGTGAATATCGTCGATGCGGGCGATACGGACTTCATCCCTGGCGAACAGGTCGAGCGTTCGGAGCTGTTGAACGAGAACGATCGCGTGATCGCCGCCGGCAAGCGCCCCGCCACCTACGAAAACGTGCTGCTGGGCATCACGAAGGCCTCGCTGTCGACCGACTCCTTCATCTCGGCCGCTTCGTTCCAGGAAACCACGCGTGTCCTGACCGAAGCCGCCATCATGGGCAAGCGCGACGAGCTGCGCGGCCTGAAGGAAAACGTCATCGTGGGCCGTCTGATCCCGGCCGGTACCGGTCTCGCTTACCACCTTGCCCGCAAGGACAAGGAAGCCCTGGAGGCGGCGGAACGCGAAGCCGCGCGCCAGCTGGCGAATCCCTTCGAGGAACCGCCGGTTACCGTGGGTTCGGACAACGAAGGCGAGCACGCACCGGAAAGCAATCCGGAGCAGCCGGGCGAATAAGCCCGACGGGGGCGGGAGAACGGCGCTTGCCGTTTGCCCCGCCGCCCGCTCCGTCTGGTTATGCCGGACGGCGCGGGCGACCGCAAGCCGTAAAGACAACCCCAAGCCGTAAAGACAACCCCAAGCATGGACGCCTGTCCATCCGCTTGGGGTTTTTTTATGGGCTGCCGCAGCTACGGCAGGTCGTGACCCGGGACATGTGCCGGCGCAAGCGTCGCGCCGTTATCCACGGTTGCGCACGTGCCGAAGCGCGCCGCGCAGCGGGCGCAGGTCCGGTCCGATCCGACTGACGTACGTAACGGACAGCGGTCCGCGTTTCGCAGACGAGATGAGGTTCGCGCTGACGGATACCTCCACGTCGCCATCGTTGCGCGGGGTGACGTCGATGGACATCCGGGTCAGCGCGTCGCGTGACGGGGCCGCAACATGCAGCGCGCCTGGGATATCGGCCTGCGCTGCCTGGCTACCGAGTTCCGCCTGCAGGCGAGCGACGACACGCGCCAATATCGGCGCGGCCTGAAGGCCGACGCGTTCAATCGTCCTCGAGATGGACGGTCGGACCGCCCGCGACGCGCCTTCTGGCGCCACGGTCTTGCGCGCCTGGGCGATGGCGGCCAGCAGTTCTCTGCGGCGAGCGGCGGGCAAGGCCGGCAGATGATCCGCGAAGGTTTGCAGCGACCCGGCGTCCAGTGCCGCCAGATACCGCATCGGATCGATGTCGCCCTCGGTCAGCGCCCTCGCGAGCAGGGCCATTGCGATGCCGTAATCGTACGTGGCCATCGGCGTGCCTGCGCCACGCATGGCCGTCACACCTTCGGTCAGGATACGAAGGACGCCATCCAATACCTTGGCTGGCGGCTGGCGTGTTGCCTCCCCTTGCTTGAAGGCGACCTGCGCGCGAGCGACCAGGCGCGACCGCAGGCAGTCCTCCAGGGTGTCCTTGACCAGCCTGGCGCAGTCCCCCGCGCCGCCGTCGGGTGCGGAAATCGCCACGCGCACCGGCCGCTGCGCAGGTGCACAGCGCAAGCGCAACGAAGGCGACGCCAGCGCACGCAATGCCTGCATCAGCGCTTCATTGCCTTGGCTTCCCGCAAGGTCGTTCAGCAAGCGCATCGGGGGCTCTCCGCGCCGTTCCCGATGGCTCAATGCCGTCGCGAGGCGCCGCAACGCCGCGTCCAGTTCCGCGCGTTGCGGCATATCGCGCTGGAGTACGCGCATGACGCCCGCGAAGGGACGCTGGCGTGCGGCGATCTCGTCCTTGACCGCGCGGTGATAGTGCGCCAGGAGAAGATCGCCGTGCTGGGCCGGATGGGGCCGCCAGGCCGGCGCCACGCTGGCGCCAAGGCGGTCGCGCAACAGCAGGAGCTCGGTGAACGTGAAGCGCTCCAGGCAGGGCAGATAGACGTCGTGCAGATCCGGATGGTTGGCGGCAATCCGCCCGCCCGCCGCTGCATACGCGCGTTCGAAGGCGATGGTTTCGCTCAATGCATGCGCAACCCGTACGCTGCCGCCAGACGCGCCCCTCCATGGCGTCTCGTGATTCAGCAGTGCGCGGAACAGCTGCTCACAGGCGCGGTCCAGATTGTCGCGGGCCAGCCGCAGGGCGCGGTCCGCGCGCGGCTGCGATCCATGCATGGCGGCGCGCAGCAGCTGGCGGACGCCGTTCAGCATGCGCTGGGGGCGCCAGCTGGGCGGTCTAAGCGCCGAGCGCTGCGCGCGTTCCTGCGCCGCGGTGAATGGTTTTCCCGCCAGCTCGCCCATCGGGACGGAAGGCGTCCGCGCCAGGGCGCTGTTGCCTTGTATTGGCGAAGGGGCTTGGGTCATGGTCGGATGTCGCGCTGGGTCAGCGCGGCGCCAATGGGTCGCGTCCGGGCCGACGTCCGGCGCGCAGGTTGGCGGGCGCTGGAATGGATCCCGTTCGTCGCGTGGGAGGCGCCCCCACGCGCGGTGCCCGGATTCGGGGATAGCGTGCACAGTCTATCGAGACGGACCCGGCTGATATGTCGGCGCAACGCGCCGTCGCCGGGTTCCCGCGCGAGTTTTCACGTCGGAATATTCGGCGGCGAGGTGGGTCCGATGGGTTGCGGGGCAGAGGGCCCGCCCGCGCGCTGTGTCACAGATCGGTGGTACGCGGAATCACGACTGCCTGGCCGTGCAGGGCGCCCCGCGCGTCGCGCAACTCCCACAAGGTGGCCTGTTCGATAAGAAACCGTTTACCGGTCTTGGTAATGCGGACGCCGCGATAGCCGCTTTCGAAACCGTGCTGGCGCACCCGTTCCAGAAACCGTTCCCGCTCTTCCCGATTCGGCGCTTCCGCCGATAGCCGCGAGGGCAGTCGAGTCAGTTCATCCCAGCGGTATTCGAAGCGGCGCTGCGCCGCCTTGTTGCCGTAGATGAAGCATGGGTCGGGGTCGGCGTTATGCGCCAATACGGCAAAGTCGGCTTCCTCATACAACCACCGGGCGCCCGCTTGCGGCGGCATCGGCCTCGGCAGCAGGGGTGTTCCCAACCACCGTTCGTAGCTGTCGGCCATGAGCTGGAAAAACGCCGGATCTTCATACAAGGGTGTGGCCAAAGGCTTGCTTCCTTCGTCGATTCAACAAGTCCCTTGTCCGTCGTCGTGCCGCGGTCAACCGCCCTGCGCAGCCTTCACCCGCCGGAAAGCCGGTCCCCACAAGGGATGCCCGATTTCGGCCGGCGCAAGTTCGAACTTGGGGTCGAGTTGAAGAATGCGGGCGAAATCGTCTTCGCACAATACGCGGTAGCCGCTTACGCAGTAGCTGAATGCCTGCAATTTCAACGCTTCGATGCGCACGCCGACCGGCGCGCTCGCCAGCACATCGGATGTCGCGACGGTGCGTATGACGTCGCCATAGTCCCCCGCCTGATAGCGCTCGCGCACATGCGCCATGGCATCCAGGGCCGCCTGGCTGGGCGGGGCGGCGGGTTCCGGCGAGCGCGGCGCGGCGCAGCCTGCAAGCGTGGCAATCAGGACAAGCGTGGCAATACGGGCCGATGCGTTCATATCCCGGGGTAAGTGAGTAAGGAATGTGTAAAGGGCGACATATTGTGTCGTGGCAATGTGAAGCCGACAAGCACCGGATCGCCATTCCGCAGCGCTGGCCGCCGGAGGCGTAAAAAATGATAGCGATTGTTAGTGAAACGTCGGCGAAATGCGGGACTTCTAGCATCCCTATCCCGGCCCGCAATTGCGCGCCGGATCCTGGCGTCAGCCACCCCAGCCACCGGCGCGCCAGCGCCAACGCGGAGTTCGAATGGACCGTATCGTCACGGCACACACGCCCCTGCCGCCCCAGGCTTTGTTGTTCCGATCGATGAACGGGTCGGAGGGGCTGTCGCAGTTGTTCGAACTGGAGGTGGAGCTGCTGTCGGAGTCGTACGCGCTCGATATGAAGCAACTGCTCGGCAAGCCGCTGACGCTGGCGATTTCGAGCGGGGCGGACACCCGGCATATGAATGGGCTTATCACACGCTGCACGCTCGTGGGGCGGGAAAGCGGCACGTCCCGCCTGTACATCTACCGGGCGACGGTACGTCCCTGGCTCTGGTACCTGACGCAAACGTCGGACAACAAGATTTTCCAGAACAAAAGCGTGCCCGACATCCTTCGCGAAGTTCTGGCCGATTACCCGTATCCGGTTGAATGGCGTCTGTCCGGGACGTACCGGCGTTGGGAGTACGGCGTCCAATACCAGGAAACCGATTTCAACTTCATCAGCCGGCTGATGGAGCATGAGGGCATCTACTACTGGTTCCGTCACGAGCATGGCAAGCACACGCTGGTGCTGACCGATGACGTCACACAGCACGATCCCTGCCGCGGCTGCGAGTCGCTGCCGTACTACGGGCCGGATCGCGTGACGGTGCCGCGCGAAGCATACGTGAATGCATGGGAACCGGCGGAGCAGATCACACCCAGCGGTTTCGCAACCACGGACTTCGATTTCAGGCGGCCCGGCACCAGCATGGATGCGCGGCGCACGAATCCCGCGCCGTACGACGACGGCAAGCTCGAGATCTACGAGTGGCTGGGCGGCTATACCGATCCCGAAGAGGGCGAGCATTACAGCCGCGTGCGTCTGCAGGCCATGCAATGCCGGCAGGAACTGGTGTCCGGCGCCTGCAACGCGCATGGGATGGCGCCGGGATATCGCTTTCGCCTGCGCAATCATCCGCGCGACAGCGAGAATCGCGATTATCTCGTCATCGCCGCGCACTATCACATACGCGAATCCGGCTATGCCACCGGGGGCGTGCAGACGCAAACCATCGACGTCGGGTTCACCGTCCTGCCGTCCACCGTACAGTTCCGCCCGCCGCGCATCACGCCACAGTCCTATACCCACGGCCCCCAGACCGCGACCGTCGTCGGCAAGGAAGGGCAGCAGATCTGGGTGGACCAGTATGGGCGCATCAAGGTCCAGTTCCATTGGGATCGATACGGACAGCGCAATGAAAACAGTTCATGCTGGGTGCGCGTCTCCAGCCCCTGGGCCAGCGGCGGCTTCGGCGGTATCCAGCTGCCCCGGCGCGGCGACGAAGTGGTGGTCGACTTCATCGGCGGCCATCCCGACCGGCCCATCGTCATTGGCCGCGTTTTCAATGGCGCCAACATGCCGCCGTGGGATCTGCCCGCAAACGCGACGCAAAGCGGGTTCGTCTCACGGACCCAGGACGGAACGCCGCGCACCGCCAACGCATTCATGTTCGAAGACAAACCCGGACAGGAGGAGATATGGCTGCATGCGGAACGCAACATGCGCACCGAAGTGGAAGCCGACGAGCAGCGCAGTGTCGACGGCATCCGTACGACAACCATCGGCGTGGACGACACCACCTTCATCGGCGCGGACCGTACCACCCATGTCGGGGGCGTCGACGTCCTGACGGTTGGACAGACGCGCTCCGTCACCGTGGCGGAGGATGAGACCTACACCGTCAACGGCGCGCGCACGCTGCACGTATCCGGCGGCATGACGACCGAGCGGTACGACCAGGGGCTGACCACGACGATCGCCGCCGACGGCGAAACCCGGACGGTGACCGGGCCCTTCCAGGAGACCCTGCACAATGGCCGCACCGTTACCGTCACGTCGGGCGATGCGATGCACGACGTGCAGGCGGGCACGCTGACCGAGAAAGCGCAGGGCCAGGTCACCATGCAATCTTTGGCGGCCGGCATGGACCTGACGGCCCAGGGCCAGGTGCGAATCACCTCCACCGCTGCCGGCATGGATGCGAAGGCAGCCAGCCAGATCACGGTGGCGTCCGAAAACGCCGGCATCGACATGACGGCGCCGCAGACCATTACCCTCACCAGCGATACCGATGTGGTTCTGAACGGCAAGCAGGTCAAGGATCTGTCCACCAAGAGCTGGCTCAAGGCCACGCCTTTCGGACTGAACCTGACGGTGGCGCAGGCCACGCTGGGAGTCGGCAACGCCACGGTCTGGCGGTCGAATCTTGGCGTGGCCATCTCCAAGGTCGACCTGAACGCCGTCAAGATGGACGTGTTCGCCACGGCAACCAAGATCGGCGGCATCGAATACCGCAACAACGGGCTGGCGGCGGAAAGCGCCGGAGCCAAAAGCCTGCTTGCCGGCCTGGTGACGATACTCTGAAGAAAATCGCCGGAATGGAATTCATGCAGCGTTGGGGATTGCCGCCGTGGGCCGGATGGATGGCGCTTGTTGTGCTGATCATCATGGTCGAAGGCGCCGTGGCGCTGTATCACGTCAAGCGGCGGCACGATCGCACGGTGCGCGAAACCCAAGCCAGCGAGACCATACGCCGGACCGGCGCCAGTGCGTCGGCGCAGGTCCTGCAGGCGACCGACACAGGCGTGCGCCTGGGCGCGGATCGCTTCTTCATCTGGAAGCTGAGACTGGCGGTGCAGCCGGCCGCCTCGGAGGCGCTCGCCGATCGCGGTGTCGCGGCGGATTCTGCCGCCGGCGAACTTCGCCTTCCTTTCGAAACCGAGATAAAGGTGCCGATTTCTCCCGCCCGTTTCGCCGATTTCGCGGAGGGCCGCCAGATCCGGGTCCGGGTGGAGCCGGGCACGCACAGTGTCGTCGTGGATCAGCGTACAGAATGATGGCGGCTGCTTCTTCCCTAACGCGGTTTGCGACGTGGAGCACGGCATGCGTGTGGTAAAGCCGTCGCGCCTGAGCCTGCTTACGCGGCCGTATCGCTGGCGGGGCAGCGACAAGCTGGGCATCGCCATGCTGGCCATGGCTACATTGAAGGACGCTCCCGCACTGACGTCCGAGCAGGACCTGTGGCGTCTGGCGGCGCAGGAGGTCGGCGGCGCGCTTGACCTGGGCGTGCCCAAGCCCTGTGCCGAATTCATCGTCAGCGGCAAAGCATATACGCGGCATCAGCCCGACAAGACCGCCTGCGCCGTAAGGGCTCGCGTCGGCTCTCTCGACAAGTCCCTGCTGGTGTTCGGCGACCGGTATTGGGTGGCCGGCAAGCCCACCGCGCCCGCTCCCTTTGACGCCATGCGCATCGACTGGCGGCGCGCATACGGCGGTCCGGACTGCCCGGACAACTCCCACGGCATCGGCATGCAGCCGGACGAGATCGGCGGCATGCGGGTTACGCCGCTGCCCAATGTCGAGTCGCCGGACCAGCGCATTCGATATTCCGGACAAATCGTGCGCCCGGCCGGTTTCGACGGCATCGCGCCCGATACGCCGGCGCGCTTCGCGCGCATGGGATCGCGATACGACCAGGCCTGGCTGGAGCATGAGTTTCCGGGCTTCGCACCCGACATGGATGCCCGCTACTTCAACGCCGCGCCGTCCGATCAATGGTGGACGGGCAGGCCCGACGTGCCGTCCGGCGTGGATTACGCGTTCTGGAATATGCACCCGGAACGACAAGTATTGTCCGGCCGCTTGCCGGTCTGGCGGGCACGCTGCTTCGCGCTCAGGCATGCCCGGCCCGCCGTCCTGGAAGAAGCGGATATGAGACTGACCACGGCGTGGTTCTTTCCCGATCACGAGCGGGCAATACTCATCTGGCATGGCGTGCTGGATATCGCCGAAAGCGACGGGGCGGACGTCTCGCATTTGGTGCTGGCGATTGAAGATGCAAATGACCATCGCGCCATTGCGCACTACATGGACGTCGCGCGGCGCCGCGCCGACTCGCGCCATGGCGCCGTGCATGCCTTGCGCGACAGCGACCTCGTTTCCGCTTCGCTGTACGTCAACGCGCCAGACAGCGACCTGCCCGACGTGCACGCGCGGCCGCTGGCCCGCAATCTGCAGGCAGGCGCGGCGCGCCGGCGCGCATCGTCGCGCCGCATGCTCGAGGCCGAGGGCCTGAACGCCGACGACTATCTGCCGTTGAACGATGCACTGCCGCGTCGTCCTACCGTTGACGATCTGCCGGCCGCGCTGGAAGAGGCCGAGCAGGCGCGCAGGGAAGGGGAGGCGCTGCTGGAGCGAGGCAGGCAGGCTCTGCTGGACGACAGCGATATGCGCCGGTTCGCGCAGCACACCGGCGTCGATCTCGATGCGATCGCCAGGGTCGACATGCAGGCGCCGCGCGCGGGCCGTATCGACCCGCCGGCCCTGGTGCGGCAATTGCGGGATTTCGACGAGCGTTTCCCTGCGGCAACGTCGGCCGGACCATCGCCCACGGGCTTGCGTGATCGCTTGCAGCCGCAGGTGCTGGCGCTGTACCGTCACGCCGCGCATGCCGGCGCTGCCGCGGCGCCGATGCCGCCGCAGCGCGCCGCGCGCACGCGCCGCCGCGTCCAGGCGATCTACGCGCGCGGCCGCGACTTCAGCGGGCTGCACCTGGCCGGCGCGGACCTGAGCGGCATGGATCTTCGCGGCAGCTGCTTCCGCGGCGCATCGCTGGAAGGCGCAAGGCTGGATGGCGCACGTCTGGACGACTGCGACTTCACGGAGGCCGTACTGGCCCATGCATCCATGGCGGGAGGGTCGCTGGCAAACGCGCGGCTTGCGCATGCCAATGCCGGCATGGCGCACTTCGAGAAGGTCTCGCTGGCGGGCGCAAACCTGACGCGGACATCCCTGGAAGGCGCGCGCTGCGTCGCTTGTGTGTTCTCGGACGCGATCCTGCACGGCACGCGCCTGGGGGAGACGCGCCTGGAGCGCTGCGACTTCAGCGTCGCGAGCATGGAAGAAGCCGTGTTGATGAAAACGCACTTCCTGCATTGCGCCTTCGAGGATGCGATGTTGCATCGCTGCGCCTTCATGGCCTGCACTTTCGAGCACGCAAACCTGCGCCGGGCACATGTCAGGCGTTGCGGCTTCATCGATACCGCATTTCGCGATGGGGCGGACCTGACTGCGGCAAGGATCGAAATGTCTTCCTTTTCGCCCGGCACGGACCTGCAGTCAGCGACGCTGGACGGCGCCACGCTGCACCAGTGCGGCATGCGTGGCGTCCGCATGCAAGGCGCGAGTCTGGTGAATGCCGTTGTTCGCGGCAGCGACTTGTCCGAATGCCTGCTGGCGAATGCGCGTCTGGATGGCATCGAAGCGGCGGAAAGCCTGTTCGTTCGAGCCGACTTCAACGCTGCATCGCTGCGTGGGGCGAATCTCATGCAGGCCGTGATGAGCAGAGCGGACTTCACGGATGCGGATCTGCGTGCCGCCAACCTGTTCCGCGCGGACCTTGGTGAAGCGGTCCTGCCCGCGGCGGCCGGGCTTCGCGGGGCATATACCGCAGGCACCAAAACATGGCCGCGCCGACGTGCGGCGGCGGAATGACCTGGAGCGCCGTATGTTTGCAAACTGTCAGTTGATGGGCATGGACCTCGCTTTTCCGGACGTGTGCAAGACGCCGCCGGCGGCGATGGCCCCAATTCCGTATCCCAACATCGCCCTGGGGCCCACCGCGATACCCAATGCGTGGAATGTTCTATTCATGGCGGCGCCCGCGCACAACATGGCGACGGTAACGCCCATCACGATGGGCGATACGCCAGGCGCCGCCGGCGGCTTGATATCGCAGACCTTCATGAGTCAGTCCCGCCATCTGACCGGCGCATTCACTGTGCTGATCATGGGGACGCCGGCGACACGCCTGACCAGCCTCTCGCTGCAGAATCGGGTCAACGCGCTCGGCATGCGGGTCGTGCCGAGCCAGCCAAAAGTGCTGTTGCTGGCGCCCTGATCGTCCCGTCATTCGTCATTCGCGCCGCACGCGGGGCGGCGCCAGCGGGCTGCCGAACTCGGGCGTGTCGTCGCGCATCGCGTCCCGCCCGCGGCCATGGTCTCCTTCCAACGTGTCGGCAATGGGGTCCGGCCGCCGCGCGGCAAGCGGATCGCCGGCGGGGAGCATGGCCGGGGTCGGGTCGGACAGATGATGGGAGGCCGGAGCGCCGTGGTCCGGAAACAGGGCCAGCGGGTCGCCGGAAGCCGCGGCCGGCCGCCAGGCGTCGTCCGCCAGTTGCGCCAGCGGGTCTTCCGGATTGCGGGACGCGCCGCTGTCCATGTCGAAGGGATGCACGGACAGATCCGCCGGGCTCGCCACGGGCAGGGTGCCGGGGCCGATCAAATCGCCGAACACATCGTTGGCTTGCGCCGGCGCGACCGCCGCGTCGTCGCTGGCATGAAGGACGTATGCGCCCATGACGACTTCGTCGCCGTTTTGGAGCACGCATTCGCGGCCCCGCGCGAGCGGCTGACCGTTCACAACGACGCCGGCCATGCCGCTCAGGTTCGCCAGATGCCAGGCGCCGTCCCGGTACCGCAAAGCGCTCTGTACGCGGCAGAGCCCTCCCGGTGCGTCGGGCAGAGCAAGATGGTTGTCCGCCGATCGCCCGATGGTGCCCCCCGGCGGTGTGAAGACGGCCTGCACAGGGGGGAAGGTCTGCGCATCGGTACGGCGGTTCACGGTGAGCTTCATGGTTCGATCCTCTGCAGTTATCCCTTGGTCCACAAGATAGGAACAGGAGTCGGGCGGGGCGCGCGCATTCTTGCATGTCGATATTTCGCGACATCGCGCAGTTTCCCGGGCGCGCGATGCAGCCCGTAGGGCGCAGCCTAGCTCATCCGAACGTCATAAAACGTGTCATTTCAGCCCGTCCATGATTCAATTCATTTCTATGCATTAAGCCGTTGGCGTGAGGCCTGCGGCAGCGATGGTTGTGCGTTTATTGCGCCCGGCCAAAGGCCGCCGGACGCTGACGCACGGTGGCGCGATGCCCGGGACGGCCGCCCGGCGATGGACCCGCGCGCCGGGCGGCGCCGGAGAGGCAGGAGATGGGATTCGGAGTCAAGACGATGTCTGTATCGACGGCGTTTGTGCCCGAGACGGTTCACCCCACGCCGGAACCGTTCGGCTATCGGCCGCTGGCCGCCATCGCGGCGGCCGCGGCGGGTGGGGTGCCGCAAAAGCGCATCGGCCGGGTGCTGTCGGAGATCGCTCCGGCGCTGGTTGCCCTGCATGAAGAGGGCAGGGTGCACGGCGCGATTTCGGTGCACACGGTGGGGCTGGACGAATTCGGCCATGCCCATGTGCTGGTGCCCGCTCTCTACCCCGATCATCCCGCTTCGATGGAGCCTGCTTCCTGCTTCGCCGCGGTGGAGCAATTCGACCCGGATCCCGTCCAAGTGTGCGGGCCCTGGACCGACGTTTACGCGGTGTGCGCGGTGATGTGTTCCCTGGTCAGCGGCTCTCCGCCGCCTCACGCGCTGGCGCGCCGTGCACAGGAGCACTATGTGCCGCTGACGACTCGCAAGCCGCGCGGATACGATGAGCACTTCCTGTCCGTGATCGATCGCGGGCTGTCGCTGGCCGCTGCCCGGCGGCCGGCGTCCATTGTGGAGTTGTGCGAGCTGCTGGGCGTGTCGTTCGTGCCGGAGGCCATTGCCGAAGCGGCCGCCGTGCCGCCGGAAACGGCCTCGGGGGGCGACATCGAGCCGGACACTGGACGGGACGCTGCCGGTGGGGGACGCCGTCGGGCTGCGGCCTTGCTCGCGGTGATCGCCGGCGCGCTCGCCGTCGCCGGGATCTGGACGTGGACCCGGCAGGACGACCGGACGGAGGTCACGCCGCGGAGCGTTGCCGCCGCGCCGCGCGCAGCCGACAGGCCTGCCACGAGCGGCGCACCGCCAGCTGGCGGCGCAGCCGCGCAGCCGCGCTCGGATGGCGCCGCAGAGGGAAGTAATGGCGCGGAAACGTCCGAGCCATGGGCGACGCGGGACAGCATGCCGCGGAATCTCCCTCCCACGGCGGCCACTGCCGCCGGCGACGCCGGCAACAGCACGGCAGGCGGCATGGCGAACGCCCCGGCAACCGGCTCCGCGTCCTCCGGTTCTGCGACCGGGACGCGCCCGGCGCAGCTTGCGCGCGCGACGCTCCGGGTGGACGTCCTTCCCTGGGGCGAAATCTTCGTGGATGGCGTTTCCCGGGGCGTGAGCCCGCCCCTGAAAACCCTGACGCTGCCGCCCGGCCGCCATACGCTCGAGATCCGCAATGCGGACCTGCCGCCCTACCGTGTCGTCCTTGAGCTGAAGGCGGGGCGTCAGGCAACGGTCCGGCACGACTTCCGGTGACGGCTTGCAGTCCGTCCCTCCCCGGCGCCGCCACGGACGGGCCCTCTCAACAAGGGCGACCGCAGATGCGGCCCTTGCCCCGGCTCGTCGCCTAAGGGGTTTCCCCTAGAATCCCTTTGACAGCGGCGGAAAACTACGCTAAATTCATTGGCTCACCGATTTATCTGCGTGCAAAACCGGCATGGGGCATGGCCCCAGCCCAGTCCCAGTGCTTACGTCAGGCGTATGTAGTCAAGCGTAAGTGCCCGGAAGGGTCAAGATGTTGGTTTTGTGCGCTTTATTTGTCTGCAAGACCCGCTCTTTTACGTAAACGTTTGAGGCGGTTTTGCGCGAACTGCCTCCCCTGTGATCCGTAGCTTCGGCTGCCGGGCGGAGGGACAGTATCAGCCGGTACGAAAGTACTTACCAGTGGTACGTAGAAATACGTAAAAGGGATTCCAAAGGTCATGCCTACCATCAGCCAACTCGTGCGCAAGCCGCGCGAAGTCAGCATCGCGAAGAGCAAGAGCCCGGCGCTCGAAAACTGCCCTCAGCGACGCGGCGTGTGCACCCGTGTGTACACCACCACTCCCAAGAAGCCGAACTCCGCTCTGCGCAAGGTCGCCAAGGTCCGCCTGACGAACGGCTACGAAGTCATTTCGTACATCGGCGGCGAAGGCCACAACCTGCAGGAACACTCCGTCGTGCTGGTGCGCGGCGGCCGTGTGAAGGATCTGCCGGGTGTGCGCTACCACATCGTCCGCGGTTCGCTGGACCTGCAAGGCGTGAAGGATCGCAAGCAGGCGCGTTCCAAGTACGGCGCCAAGCGCCCGAAGAAGGCTTAATAGAGCCCACCCCCGAAGCGCTGACGCGCTTCCCCCTCAAGGGGGCGGCGCTGGCGGACCGGCGGAGCCGGATCCGCGGCGCCCTTGATCGGGTCACATCGGTTGGTGTGCGGCGAGCGGGGAGTGGTGTTGGATTTACCGGCCTTTTCTGGATAGGCGAAGGCCGCAAGCAGTATCGGTGGGCGGTACGCCGCCCGCCTCCGTGCAGCCGCGCCCGGTTTGGCGCGGCACGTAAGGGGTCATTCCGTTTGGATGACCGTGGCCACGGCAGCCGCCGTGGTTCAACTGAACTGACACAAGGAAGCAAGCAATGCCCCGTCGTCGCGAAGTCCCCAAGCGCGAGATTCTGCCCGATCCCAAGTTCGGCAGCGTCGAGTTGGCCAAGTTCATGAACGTTGTGATGCTCGACGGCAAGAAGGCCGTCGCCGAGCGCATCGTGTACGGTGCGCTGGAGCAGGTGCAAACCAAGACCGGCAAAGACCCACTGGAAGTCTTCAGCACCGCCATCAACAACGTCAAGCCCATCGTCGAAGTGAAGAGCCGCCGTGTTGGCGGCGCGAACTACCAGGTGCCGGTTGAAGTGCGCCCCGTGCGCCGCCTGGCCCTGGCCATGCGCTGGGTCCGCGAGGCCGCCAAGAAGCGCGGCGAAAAGTCGATGGACCTGCGTCTGGCTGGCGAGCTGATCGATGCGTCCGAAGGTCGCGGCGCCGCGATGAAGAAGCGCGAAGACACGCACAAGATGGCCGAGGCCAACAAGGCCTTCAGCCATTTCCGCTGGTAATCAAAGGATTTATCTATCATGGCTCGCAAAACCCCCATCGAGCGCTATCGCAACATTGGGATCTCTGCGCACATCGATGCAGGGAAGACCACCACGACGGAACGCATCCTGTTCTACACCGGCGTCAATCACAAGATTGGCGAAGTCCACGACGGCGCTGCCACGATGGACTGGATGGAGCAGGAGCAGGAACGCGGCATCACCATCACGTCGGCCGCGACCACCGCGTTCTGGCGCGGCATGGCCGGCAACTACCCCGAGCACCGCATCAACATCATCGACACCCCGGGACACGTGGACTTCACCATTGAAGTCGAACGTTCCATGCGCGTGCTCGACGGTGCTTGCATGGTGTATTGCGCGGTGGGTGGTGTGCAGCCCCAGTCGGAAACCGTCTGGCGTCAGGCCAACAAGTACGGCGTGCCCCGTCTGGCCTTCGTCAACAAGATGGACCGCACCGGCGCCAACTTCTTCAAGGTCTATGACCAGCTGAAGACGCGCCTGCGCGCCAACCCCGTGCCCATCGTCATCCCCATCGGCGCCGAAGACGCGTTCAAGGGTGTGGTCGACCTCATCAAGATGAAGGCGATCATTTGGGACGACGCCAGCCAGGGCACCAAGTTCGAGTACGGCGACATCCCGGCCGAGCTGCAAGCCACCGCCGAGGAATGGCGCGAGAAGCTGGTCGAATCGGCCGCCGAGTCCTCGGAAGAGCTGATGAACAAGTACCTGGAAACGGGTGAGCTGACCGAAGACGAGATCAACCAGGGCATCCGCACGCGCACCATCGCGGGCGAGATCCAGCCCATGCTGTGCGGCACCGCCTTCAAGAACAAGGGCGTGCAGCGCATGCTGGACGCGGTCATCGATTACCTGCCTTCGCCCGTGGATATCCCCCCGGTCGCCGGTCAGGACGACGACGGCAACGAAATCAAGCGCAAGGCCGAAGACGCGGAAAAGTTCTCCGCGCTGGCGTTCAAGCTGATGAGCGACCCCTTCGTGGGCCAGCTGACCTTCGTGCGCGTGTACTCCGGCGTGCTGAAGTCCGGCGATACCGTCTACAACCCCGTCAAGGGCAAGAAGGAACGTATCGGCCGCCTGCTTCAGATGCACGCGAACAACCGCGAGGAAATCAAGGAAGTGCTGGCGGGCGACATCGCCGCTGTGGTGGGCCTGAAGGAAGTGACGACCGGCGATACGCTGTGCGACGTCGATTCCCACATCCTGCTGGAGCGCATGGAGTTCCCGGAACCCGTGATTTCGCAGGCCGTCGAACCCAAGTCCAAGGGCGACCAGGAGAAGATGGGCCTGGCCCTGTCGCGCCTGGCGCAGGAAGACCCGTCGTTCCGCGTGCGTACGGATGAAGAATCCGGCCAGACCATCATTTCCGGTATGGGCGAATTGCACCTGGAAATTCTGGTCGACCGCATGAAGCGCGAATTCGGCGTGGAAGCGAACGTCGGCAAGCCGCAAGTGGCCTACCGCGAGACGATCCGCAAGACCTGCGAGGAAGCCGAAGGCAAGTTCGTCAAGCAGTCCGGCGGCCGCGGCCAGTACGGTCACGTGGTCATCAAGCTGGAGCCGCTGCCCCCGGGCGGCGCCGGTTTCGAGTTCGTGGATGCCATCAAGGGCGGCGTGGTGCCGCGCGAGTACATCCCCGCGGTCGAAAAGGGTATCGTCGATACGCTGAACGCCGGTATCCTGGCTGGCTACCCGGTGGTGGACGTCAAGGTCACCCTGTTCTTCGGTTCGTACCACGACGTGGACTCGAACGAAAACGCGTTCCGCATGGCGGCCTCGATGGCGTTCAAGGAAGGCATGCGCAAGGCCGCGCCTGTCCTGCTCGAACCCATGATGCACGTCGAAGTCGAAACGCCGGAAGACTATGCCGGTACGGTGATGGGCGACCTGTCCTCTCGCCGCGGCATGGTGCAAGGCATGGACGATATTCCTGGCGGTGGCAAGATCATCAAGGCCGAGGTTCCGCTGGCCGAGATGTTCGGCTATTCGACCAGCCTGCGTTCGCAGACCCAAGGCCGCGCCACGTACACGATGGAGTTCAAGCAGTACGCCGAAGCTCCGAAGAATGTGGCCGACGAAGTTATCGCAGCCCGTACCAAGTAAATCCTCCGCGATCCTCCCTGGCCAGTGCCGGGCGGATCGCAAACCACAGTTTCCTTGAAAGTCAAAGGATAGAAGATCATGGCAAAAGGCAAGTTTGAACGTACCAAGCCGCACGTGAACGTGGGTACGATCGGTCACGTGGACCACGGCAAAACGACGTTGACGGCGGCGATCACGACGGTGCTGTCGAACAAGTTCGGCGGCGAAGCGAAGGCGTACGACCAGATCGACGCGGCGCCGGAAGAGAAGGCGCGCGGCATCACGATCAACACGGCGCACGTGGAATACGAGACGCAGACGCGTCACTACGCGCACGTTGACTGCCCGGGCCACGCGGACTATGTGAAGAACATGATCACGGGCGCGGCGCAGATGGACGGCGCGATCCTGGTGGTGTCGGCCGCCGACGGCCCGATGCCGCAGACGCGCGAACACATTCTGCTGAGCCGCCAGGTGGGCGTGCCGTACATCATCGTGTTCCTGAACAAGGCGGACATGGTCGATGACGCGGAGCTGCTGGAGCTGGTGGAGATGGAAGTCCGCGAGCTGCTGAGCAAGTACGATTTTCCTGGCGATGACACGCCGATCGTCAAGGGTTCGGCCAAGCTGGCGCTGGAAGGCGACAAGGGCGAGCTGGGCGAGCAGGCGATTCTGAAGCTGGCCGAGGCGCTGGATACGTACATTCCGACGCCGGAGCGCGCGGTGGACGGCACGTTCCTGATGCCGGTCGAAGACGTGTTCTCGATCTCGGGCCGCGGCACGGTGGTCACGGGCCGTATCGAGCGCGGCGTGATCAAGGTTGGCGAGGAAATCGAAATCGTCGGTATCAAGCCGACGCTGAAGACGACCTGCACGGGCGTGGAAATGTTCCGCAAGCTGCTGGATCAGGGCCAGGCCGGTGACAACGTGGGGATTCTGCTGCGCGGCACCAAGCGCGAAGAAGTCGAGCGCGGCCAGGTGCTGGCCAAGCCCGGCTCGATCACGCCGCACACGGAGTTCGACGCCGAGGTGTACATCCTGTCCAAGGAAGAGGGCGGTCGCCACACGCCGTTCTTCAACGGCTATCGTCCGCAGTTCTACTTCCGCACGACGGACGTGACCGGCACGATCGAGCTGCCCAAGGACAAGGAAATGGTGCTGCCGGGCGACAACGTGTCGATGAAGGTGACGCTGCTGGCGCCGATCGCCATGGAAGAAGGTCTGCGCTTCGCCATCCGCGAAGGCGGCCGTACCGTGGGCGCGGGCGTGGTTGCCAAGATCAGCAAGTAATCTCGCGACGCCGCGGGGTGGCGCCAGCGGGCGCCACCCAATCCTCGTTCTTTAGGAATCACCATGAAAAACCAGAAGATCCGCATCCGCTTGAAGGCGTTCGATTACAAGCTGATCGATCAGTCGGCTGCCGAAATCGTCGACACCGCCAAGCGTACCGGTGCGGTCGTTCGCGGTCCCGTTCCGCTGCCCACGCGCATCCGTCGCTATGACGTGCTGCGTTCGCCGCACGTGAACAAGACGTCGCGCGACCAGTTCGAGATCCGTACCCATCAGCGCCTGATGGACATCGTCGATCCCACCGACAAGACGGTCGATGCGCTGATGCGCCTGGACCTGGCCGCCGGCGTGGACGTCGAGATCGCGCTCGAATAAGGTGAGCGTCGCGGCTGCCGCCTGGTGCGAACCGGGTGGCGCCGCGGCGACCGCCGCCGGCCGCGCCGCTATTGCGGCGTGTGGCACAAAGGCAATGGCCGCAGCTCCGAAAACGGGCTGCGGCCATTGCCTTTGCATCACTTTACGTGCTATAGTTTCAAGCTTGCCGTTTTGGCGGCAGGATTAACTGTAGGGCAAGCCGTTACCTTGCCTGATTAGCCCCGACCAATCGCAGTCGGGAATGGAGAAAACGATGTCGAATTCGACACCCACGCCCGCCGCGTTCCGGCTCGGGCTGGTGGGTCGCAAGGTCGGCATGACCCGCATTTTCACCGAGGAAGGCGAATCCATCCCGGTGACCGTGCTGGACGTGTCGAACAACCGTGTGACCCAGGTGAAGTCCCTCGAAGCCGACGGCTACGCCGCGGTTCAGGTGGCTTATGGCACGCGCCGTCCCTCGCGCGTGACCAAGGCCCAGACGGGCCACTACGCCAAGGCCGGCGTTGAAGCCGGCAGCATCCTGAAGGAATTCCGCCTCGACCCCGCCCGCGCTGCAGAATTCGCGCCGGGCGCCGTCATCGCCGTGGAAAGTCTGTTCGAAGCCGGCCAGCAGGTCGACGTCACGGGCACCACCATCGGTAAGGGCTTTGCGGGCACCATCAAGCGCCACAACTTCGGCTCCCAGCGCGCGTCGCACGGTAACTCGCGTTCGCACCGCGTCCCCGGCTCCATCGGCCAGGCGCAGGATCCCGGCCGCATCTTCCCCGGCAAGCGCATGTCCGGTCACCTGGGTGACGTGACCCGCACCGTCCAGAACCTGGACGTGGTGCGTGTTGACGCAGAACGCGGCCTGCTGCTGGTCAAGGGCGCGGTTCCCGGCCACAAGGGCGGGGATGTGATCGTGCGTCCGGCCATCAAGGCCCCCGCCAAGAAGGGAGCATAAGCAACATGGAACTCAAGCTCCTGAACGAACAAGGTCAGACCGCTACGTTCAGCGCGCCCGACACCGTTTTCGGTCGCGACTACAACGAAGCGCTGATCCATCAGATCGTCGTGGCTTTCCAGGCCAATGCCCGCAGCGGCAACCGTGCCCAGAAGGACCGTTCGGAAGTCAAGCACACCACCAAGAAGCCCTGGCGCCAGAAGGGTACCGGCCGCGCTCGCGCCGGTATGACCTCGTCGCCGCTGTGGCGCGGGGGTGGCCGGATTTTCCCGAACTCGCCCGACGAAAACTTCAGCCAGAAGGTCAACAAGAAGATGTACCGCGCCGGGATCCGCTCGATCCTGTCGCAGTTGGCCCGTGAAGACCGCATCGCCGTCGTCGATACGTTCACGCTCGACACCCCCAAGACCAAGCAGGCCGCGGCCAAGCTGAAGGGTCTGGGCCTGGATTCGGTGCTGATCATCACCGACAACGTCGATGAAAATGTTTACCTCGCCACCCGCAACCTGCCGCACGTTGCCGTGGTTGAACCGCGTTACGCCGATCCGCTGTCGCTGATCCACTATCGGAAAGTGCTGATCACCAAGCCGGCCATCGCTCAACTCGAGGAGATGCTGGGATGAACACCGAACGCTTGATGCAGGTGCTCCTGGCTCCGATCGTGACCGAAAAGGCCACGTTCGTCGCCGAGAAAAATCAGCAAGTCGCTTTCCGCGTGGTCGATACGGCCACCAAGCCGGAAATCAAGGCTGCCGTCGAACTGCTCTTCAAGGTGCAGGTCGAGTCCGTGCAGGTCCTCAATCGCAAGGGCAAAGTCAAGCGCTTTGGCCGGTTCGTGGGTCGCCGCCGCAACGAGCGCAAGGCCTACGTGTCGCTCAAGGAAGGCCAGGAAATCGACTTTGCGGAGGTGAAGTAAATGGCCCTCGTGAAAATGAAACCGACCTCCGCCGGCCGTCGTGGCATGGTGAAGGTCGTCAGCCCGAACCTGCACAAGGGCGCGCCGGTCGCTTCCCTGCTGGAAAAGAAGAAGCGCGGCTCGGGCCGTAACAACAACGGTCATATCACCGTCCGTCATCGTGGCGGCGGTCATAAGCAGCATTACCGCGTCGTCGATTTCCGTCGCGACAAGGACGGCATTCCGGCCAAGGTCGAGCGCCTGGAATACGATCCGAACCGTACGGCGCATCTGGCGCTGCTGTGCTACGCCGACGGCGAGCGCCGCTACATCATTGCGCCGCGTGGCCTGGAAGTGGGCGCGCAGCTGGTGTCCGGGATCGAAGCGCCGATTCGCGCCGGCAATACGCTGCCGATCCGCAACATCCCGGTCGGTACGACGATCCACTGCATCGAGATGCTGCCCGGCAAGGGTGCTCAGATGGCCCGTTCGGCCGGCGCTTCCGCCGTCCTGCTGGCTCGCGAAGGCACCTACGCTCAGGTGCGCCTGCGCTCCGGCGAAGTGCGCCGCGTGCACATCGAGTGCCGCGCGACGATCGGCGAAGTCGGTAACGAAGAACACAGCCTGCGCCAGATCGGCAAGGCCGGTGCGATGCGTTGGCGCGGTGTGCGTCCGACGGTTCGTGGCGTGGCCATGAACCCGGTAGATCACCCGCACGGTGGCGGCGAAGGCCGTACCGGCGAGGCACGCGAACCGGTCAGCCCGTGGGGCACCCCGACCAAGGGTTACAAGACCCGTCGCAACAAGCGGACGAACAACATGATCGTCCAACGGCGCAAGCGCAAGTAAGAGGCGAACACTATGTCACGTTCGATCAAGAAGGGCCCGTTTGTCGATTCGCACCTGCTGAAGAAGGTCGATACGGCAACGGCTGCCAAAGACAAGAAGCCGATCAAGACCTGGTCGCGCCGTTCCACGATCCTGCCCGAGTTCATCGGCCTGACGATCGCTGTGCACAACGGGCGCCAGCATGTTCCCGTGTACATCAACGAGAACATGGTCGGTCACAAACTGGGCGAGTTCGCGCTGACCCGTACGTTCAAGGGCCACGCGGCGGACAAGAAGGCCAAGAGGTAAGCGATGGAAACGACTGCCATTATCCGTGGTGTTCACATCTCGGCGCAGAAGACCCGTCTGGTCGCGGACCTGATCCGCGGCAAGTCGGTTGCGCAAGCGCTGAACATCCTTACCTTCTCTCCCAAGAAGGCCGCCGGCATCCTGAAGAAGGCTGTCGAGTCCGCCATCGCCAACGCAGAGCACAACGACGGTGCCGATATCGACGAGCTGAAGATCACCACGATCTACGTGGACAAGGCTCAGTCGCTGAAGCGCTTCTCCGCTCGCGCCAAAGGCCGCGGCAATCGTATCGAGAAGCAGACCTGCCACATCACGGTCAAGGTCGGCGCCTAAGGAGTCACGATGGGTCAGAAAATTCACCCCACTGGGTTCCGCCTTGCGGTTACCCGTAACTGGTCCTCGCGTTGGTACGCCGACGACAAGGCTTTCGGCGGCATGCTGGCCGAAGACATCCGCGTCCGCGAGTATCTGAAGAAGAAGCTCAAGGGCGCCTCCGTCGGCCGCGTGGTCATCGAGCGTCCGGCCAAGAACGCCCGCATCACGGTGTTCTCGGCGCGTCCCGGTGTCGTCATCGGCAAGCGTGGCGAAGATATCGAAGGTCTGAAGAGCGATCTGCAGCGCCTGATGGGCGTGCCCGTGCACGTCAACATCGAGGAAATCCGCAAGCCGGAAACCGACGCGCAGCTGATCGCCGATTCGATCGCGCAGCAGCTGGAAAAGCGGATCATGTTCCGCCGCGCCATGAAGCGCGCCATGCAGAACGCCATGCGTCTGGGCGCCCAGGGCATCAAGATCATGAGCTCCGGCCGTCTGAACGGCATCGAAATCGCCCGTACGGAGTGGTATCGCGAAGGTCGCGTGCCGCTGCACACGCTGAAGGCGAACATCGACTACGGCACTTCCGAAGCGCACACCACCTATGGCGTAATCGGCATCAAGGTCTGGGTCTACAAGGGCGACATGCTGGCCAATGGCGAGCTGCCCCCCGAGACCGCCGCGCCTCGCGAAGAAGAGCGCCGTCCGCGCCGCTCGCCCCGTGGCGATCGTCCTGACGGCGGCCGTCCCGGCCGTCCTGGCGGCGGTGGCCGCGGCCGCGGTCCCCGCAAGGCGGCGGATGCCGCCCCGGCGCCTGAAGGAGAATAACCATGCTGCAACCCTCTCGCAGAAAATATCGCAAAGAGCAGAAGGGCCGTAATACCGGCCTGGCCACGCGCGGCACCAACGTGTCGTTCGGCGAATTCGGCCTGAAGGCGACCGGCCGCGGCCGCCTGACCGCTCGCCAGATCGAAGCGGCGCGTCGCGCGATCAACCGCCACATCAAGCGTGGCGGCCGCATCTGGATCCGCATCTTCCCGGACAAGCCGATCTCGCAAAAACCGGCTGAAGTTCGTATGGGTAACGGTAAGGGCAACCCGGAGTACTGGGTCGCCGAAATCCAGCCCGGCAAGGTGCTCTATGAAATGGAAGGGGTCAGTGAAGAGCTCGCGCGCGAAGCTTTCCGCCTGGCCGCTGCCAAGCTGCCGATCTCGACCACGTTCGTCGCGCGTCACATCGGTGCTTAAGGAGTCCTAAATGAAAGCCAGCGAACTCCGTTCGAAAGACACCGCAGAGCTGCAGAAAGAGCTCGAAAGCCTGCTGCGGGCCCAATTCGGCCTGCGCATGCAGAAGGCGACGCAGCAACTTGCCAACACCAGCCAGCTGGGCAAAGTGCGCAAGGACATTGCGCGCGTACGTACCGTGCTGACCGAGAAGGCAGGGAAATGATCATGAGCGAAACGCAAAACACCCAACAAGCCAAGCGTAAGCGTACGCTGGTCGGCAAGGTCGTCAGCAACAAGATGGACAAGACCGTTGTCGTCCTGGTGGAACGCCGCGTCAAGCACCCGATCTACGGCAAGATCGTCATGCGCTCCAACAAGTACAAGGCGCACGACGAGACGAACCAGATCAACGAAGGCGACACCGTCGAAATCGCGGAAGGCCGTCCGATCTCCCGTTCCAAGTCCTGGAGCGTGGTGCGTCTGGTCGAAGCTGCCCGCGTGATCTGATCGGTCGAGTCACTTCGACCGCTCAGGCGCTGCCGGATCGCGCTCGCGGTTCAGCAGTGCCGGCAAGGCAGTATGAAAAAAAGCCAAGGGGCCTCTCCCTTGGCTTTTTTGCGTTGTGGAACCGATAGACGGGCGCCTGTACTCAGGAAAATTCTTATACAGCCTTAGGAAAGGTGGGTTCATGACGCAAGTCCATTCCGCGGGTCGGCCCGTGCAGCTGCCGCTTGGCGAACGGTTCCATGACCGGTGCGATCCCGGCTCGAGCGCACGCCCTCGTCCTGCGCTGGCCGACCACTTTGAGAACTATCAGCCGCCGGCGCAGGGGCCATGCGTCGGGTCGTCCACGCGGCGCAACGAAATTGTCGCGGCGGCGGATCTGCCGGCAGGCCCCCCGAGCGTGACGGGCGTGTCGCGGTCCGGTGCCGATCCGCATATGCGCGCGGTCCGGTCTGTCGAAAATGGGGAGCCGCCCCGCCCCGTCTTCCATTGGACCGACGCGCTATACACCGCCGGAATGCTGCTTCTTGCGTCCCCCGCATCCCTGGCGTGGCAGTCCGCCAATCTCGTGCGGAACGGACCGCCCTCGAAATCTGAACGCGACTGATACCCGCGCTGGCGCCCGTGGTCCTGGCCGGCGTTTGCGGTATCCATGAATTGGTTGCCCCAGCCAGGGATCGCTGGGCCGGCATTCCGTCCGGCGGCGCGCCGCCGGGGCATATCGTTTTATTCGGCGGAGGTCGTCCGGTGCCAACCTTACCTGTTTCGTTCCCTGGAGCCGCGGGGGCCAGTGCGAATACGGATGCTTCTTCGGCAGCCGGATTCCGGTCCGAGCCGGCCAGTTCACGCGTGCCTTCATCGCCCCCCGCCAGAGGGCAGGCCATCCCGTCCCCGCTTGGCGCTTGGCGTCCGGGCCTGCCCCGCGCCTGCGCAGCGCGAACCGAAGTCCATGATGATCGGACCCCTGTGCCGGTGACCATGACGACACCGCGAGGGCGCGACTGGATCGTCCCGCACGACATGCGCATGCGCCGCGAAACCTATATCGATGCCGATGGCGCGGTACGGCGCCGCAGCGGGCGCATCTCCGAAACGGAGACCGTCTGGCATGCGATGCAGATACTTTGCGCCGCCGATGAGGCCCCGGTACCCGATGGCGGCGACCAGCCCATTGCGGCCTATCTGAATATCGCGATCGAGGCCGTCGGCAATCCGATCTTTCCAGTTCCTGCCGGCTTCGATCTGTTTCGGGCCGGGCACGAAGCGAAGGGCAAAGCGGCTTTGGAAGAACAGCTGGCCATTCTGGACCGCTCCCCGACCTTTCGGCGGCTGATCCGCCTGGCGCGCCATACGTGCCGGCTGGGTGTGGATCCGCAGCACAGGTGGACGGTCCGTGTGGTGCCGCCGGCGGGCTATCGAGAAGGGCTGGCCGTGTACACACGGCCTTACGTGCGGGATGACGAGGCGCGCGTTTTGACGGTGCCGGCGCAGGATAGTCCGCCGATGGCAGGGCAGTACTATCTGACTGAGTGGGGACCGGTGATGGCGCTGGGGCCGGGCTGCGCAATCGTGCAAGCCGTGATCGCCATGCTGGCGGGTCTGCCGCTGCCCGAGCACGTCGCGTGGAAAGGCCCGGACGGCGGGGTGGAGCCGCAACGCCTGATGGAGCTTGGCGCGGGCGAACGGGGCGCGATCGGGTATCTGGCGCAGCGGGTCGTGCGGGAAATATTTCCCGTCGCACGTCCGTGGCTGACGTCGCTGCCCTTCGGCGATACGAACCTGCTCGCACCGGCCGATCCTGTGTCCGCCGTTGCGCAGCTCAATCCGGAGACGATGGGAGCGCTGGTCACGCTCGGCGGAGTCGCGGCCTTGAAGCGTTATATGGATTGGCAGGACGCCTTCATCGAAGGCCGGTATCCGCTGGAACCGGCGGCGCCGAATCCCGCTGCCGGCGGTTCTGCTACAGCGCCGGATTGAGCACCGGATCGGCAATTGAGCACAAGATCTGCAATTGAGCACAAGATCGGCAAAAGAGAAAGGCCCGCGGCGCGGGCCTTTCTCTTTGGAACCGTTGTGCGGCCGCGCGCGGCCGGAACGTCAGATGTGCGTGATGAACTTGGTCACCAGGTAGCCATCGAAGGTTTCGGTGCCGCCTTCGCTGCCGATGCCGCTGTCCTTGACGCCTCCGAACGGCGTTTCTGCCAGCGCGCTGCCGAAGTGATTGATGTTCACCATGCCCGCTTCCAAGGCATTGGAAACCTTGGTCGCCGTCTTCAGGGAGTTGGTGAACACATAGGACGACAGGCCGAAGGGCAGGGCGTTTGCCCGTTTGATGACATCGTCCATGTCCGTGAACGGCACCACGGGCGCGATGGGGCCGAACGGCTCTTCCGTCATCAGCATGGAATCTTCGGGCAGGTCCGTGACGACAGTCGGCGCGAAGAAGTGGCCCGCGCGCTCCAGCGGCGCGCCGCCCAGCACGACCTTGCCGCCTTTTTCACGGGCATCCTCCACGAAGCGGCTCATCGTCGGAACGCGGCGCTCGTGCGCCAGCGGACCCATTTCCGTGCCGGGCTCAAGACCGTCGCCCACCTTGATGTTCTTCAGTACGTCGGTGAACTTCGACAGGAACTTGTCGTAGGCGCCTTTCTGCACGTAGAAGCGGGTCGGCGACACGCAAACCTGTCCGGCGTTGCGGATCTTGAAGCGGGCCAGCATTTCGGCTGCGCGGTCGATGTCCGCGTCGTCGAACACCAGTACCGGAGAGTGGCCGCCCAGCTCCATGGTCACGCGCTTCATGTGCGCGCCGGCCAGCGCCGCCAGGTGCTTGCCCACGGGCACCGAGCCGGTGAAGGAGACCTTGCGCACGATAGGCGAGCGGATCAGATAGTCCGAGACCTTGGCCGGTTCGCCCCACACGATGTTCAGGCAGCCGGGGGGCAGTCCTGCTTCGTGGAACATGCGGGCAATGGCCATGACGGCGCTGGGCGCGTCTTCCGGTCCCTTCAGGATGATGGTGCAGCCGGCGCCCAGCGCCGCAGCGATCTTGCGGATGGCCTGGTTGTAGGGAAAGTTCCAGGGCGTGAACGCGGCGCATACGCCGATGGGTTCACGGACGACAAACTGACGCACGTCCGGGTTGCGCGGCGGGATGACGCGGCCGTAGATGCGGCGGCATTCTTCGGCGTGCCACTCGCAGTGCTCCGAGCAGCTGGTCACTTCGAGGACGGCCTCGGCCAGAGGCTTGCCCTGGTCCATCGTCATGTTGCGTCCGATCTCCTGCGCGCGCTCGCGCGACAGCTCGGCCACCTTGCGCAGGATCCGCGACCGCTCCATCGGCGAGGTACGGCGCCAGGATTCGAAGGCGCGTTGGGCGGCCTGCAGCGCGCGGTCCAGATCGGCCTCGGTGGCATGGGGCAATTGACCCAGCACTTCCAGCGTGGCCGGATTGGTCACGTCCTGCGTCCGGCGCCCGTCGCCAGACAGGAATTCGCCGTCGATATACAACGCCAACTGTTCGTACATGCTTTGTCCCTCGTTGGAAAAATGGATGCGGCCGCTGCCACGTGGCCACCAGTCTAAACTCCTCCCGCCATTGCACAGGGCGTGCAGCGGCATGCGCTGGGCGGCGCAGGCCCGCCATGCGCGCGGCGCGGCTCGCGGTATTATCCCCTTCGGGGGCGGAACCTTCTAGCGTTAACAGGCCCTAGGTGCCGGCCCGTCCATATAAGGGTTTTGCCGGACACATCAGCTACGCCACGAACCGCCAATACTGTGCAGCCACTCCAGAACGCCCCATTCAAGCGCTCCCTGACCCTTTTCTCCCGACTGTTCTTCAGTGTCGTGGACGTCCTGCGAAACGCCATCGCGCGGGCGTCCCTGGTCGGCGACCATCCCATCTTCGATAACGCGGCGTTTCCCTGGATCCCACAGCTCGAGGCGCAAGCCCCGGCTATACGGGCCGAATTGATGGAAGTGCTGCGCGACCGGGAAAAATTGCCGGCCTTTCATGAACTGTCCCCCGAAGTCTCCAAGATCACGACCGACAAGCAGTGGAAGACCTTCGTCTTCATGGCCTATGGCCTGCGGTCGGATCGCAATCTGGCCCGCTGCCCCGCGACGGCGCGTGCCATCGCGGGCATTCCGGGCCTGCGCACGGCCTTCTTTTCCATTCTCGAACCGGGCAAGCGGATACCGCTGCACACCGGTCCCTACAATGGCGTGCTCCGGCTGCATCTGGCTTTGGTGGTGCCTGCGCCGCAGGAACGATGCTGGATCGAAGTGGACGGGCGGCGCTACGTCTGGAAAGAGGGCCAGGTGGTGGTGTTCGACGACCTGTATCCCCACCAGGTGCACAACGATACGGACGGGTTGCGCGCCGTGCTGTTCGTCGACTTCGAGCGCCCTTGCCGCTGGCCCATGAATTGGGTGAACCGCCTCATCCTCGCCCTGGCGCCGATGACCTCGGAAATCCGCCGCTCCAAGGCCAATCACGACAACTGGGAAAGGGACTACTACGGCGGCCGATAAATCCCTTGCGCGCACCGCTTAAACGGGATAGAATGGCCAGCTTTCCCGAAGAATCTCTTGTCTTCGGGGGAAATCCGCAGGATACCAACCCTGGTGCGTCTCAGATCAGCAGACCAGGCGTTCAGGCGATTCCGATCCGGGCGGCGGCGTAGCGGCGTACACAGCAGGGCGCAATGCAGTTGGTGTGTGCAATCCGTGGGTGCCGTGGCCTGCATGGTCGAAAGCCTGGGGCCGGGTCCGGTCGGGAAGCCGGGGTGATCAAACCGGGGTTTTTTAACCCATACGGGACCAAAACTGACGGAAAGGGCGGTATCGCCAGCGTCATTGCGGTCACCGGCCGGCTGAAAGGCCGACCGGCGGCTGGCAGGTGACACGGGTACAACGCTTTTCGTTAAGTTGGAACAGGAAAAATCATGATCCAAATGCAGACCACGCTGGACGTGGCCGACAACACGGGTGCGCGCCGAGTGCGCTGCATCAAGGTGCTCGGCGGTTCCAAGCGCCGTTATGCCGGCATCGGCGACATCATCAAAGTCAGCGTCATGGACGCCGCGCCCCGCGGCCGCGTCAAAAAGGGCGAAATCTATAACGCCGTGGTGGTGCGTACCGCCAGCGGCGTGCGCCGCAAGGATGGTTCGCTCATCCGTTTCCCCGGCGACAAGGGCAACGCCGCCGTCCTGCTGAACGCCAAGCTGGAACCGATCGGTACCCGCATTTTCGGACCCGTGACCCGCGAGCTGCGTACCGAGCAGTTCATGAAGATCGTGTCGCTGGCGCCGGAAGTGCTGTAAGGAGCCCTCGATGAACAACATCCGCAAAGGTGACGAAGTCATCGTTCTGACCGGTCGCGACAAGAAGCGTCGCGGCACGGTGCTGCAGGTCGTGAATTCCGACTATGTGATCGTTGAAGGCGTAAACGTCGTCAAGAAGCACACCAAGCCGAATCCCATGGCCAACAACCCCGGCGGCATCGTCGAAAAGGCCATGCCGATTCATATTTCGAATGTCGCGCTGTTCAACCCGGCCACGGGCAAGGGCGACCGCGTCGGCGTCAAGGAAGTCGATGGCCGCAAGGTGCGCGTCTTCCGTTCCAATGGTGCCGAAGTCGGCGCCAAGGCGTAAGGAGCGAAGGACATGAGTCGTTTGCAAGACCTGTATCGCGACAAGATCGTCGGCGAGCTGAAAGCCAAGTTCGGCTACAAGAGCCCGATGGAAGTGCCGCGCATCACCAAGATCACGCTGAACATGGGCGTTTCGGAAGCCGTGGCCGACAAGAAGGTCATCGAGCATGCCGTGTCCGATCTCACGAAGATCGCCGGCCAGAAGCCCGTGATCACCAAGACGCGCAAGGCTATCGCGGGTTTCAAGATCCGTGAAAACTATCCGATCGGCTGCATGGTCACGCTGCGTGGCGTGAAGATGTACGAATTCCTGGATCGCCTGGTGTCGGTGGCTTTCCCGCGCGTGCGCGATTTCCGTGGTGTGTCCGGCCGTGCGTTCGATGGCCGCGGCAACTACAACATCGGGGTGAAAGAGCAGATCATCTTCCCCGAAATCGAGTACGACAAGATCGACGCGCTGCGTGGGCTGAACATCAGCATCACCACCACTGCCAAGACCGACGAAGAAGCCAAGGCGCTGTTGACGGCGTTCAGCTTCCCGTTTCGTAATTAAGGGACGATGACGTGGCCAAACTCTCACTCATCAATCGCGATATCAAGCGCGCCAAGCTGGTTGACAAATTCGCCGCCAAGCGCGCCGCACTGAAAGCGATCATCGACGATCAGTCGAAGACCGACGAAGAACGTTACCAAGCTCGGCTCAAGCTGCAACAGCTGCCGCGCAACGCCAACCCCACCCGCCAGCGCAACCGCTGCGCGGTCACGGGTCGTCCGCGTGGCGTGTTCAGCAAGTTCGGCCTGACGCGCCACAAACTTCGCGAAATGGCGATGAAGGGTGAAATCCCCGGCATCACCAAGGCCAGCTGGTAGGAGAACGAATATGAGCATGAGCGATCCGATCGCCGATATGCTGACCCGCATTCGCAATGCGCAGCAAGTTGACAAAGCCACGGTGACCATGCCGTCCTCGAAGCTGAAGGCCGCCATCGCCGCCGTGCTGAAGGACGAGGGCTACATCGAGGGTTTCGAGATCAAGGGCACCCAGGCCAAGCCTGAGCTCGAGATCGCCCTGAAGTACTACGCTGGTCGTCCGGTCATCGAGCGCATCGAGCGCGTCTCGCGCCCCGGCCTGCGCATCTACAAGGGCCGTGCCACCATTCCCCAGGTGATGAACGGCCTGGGCGTGGCCATCGTGTCGACCTCGCGCGGCGTCATGACCGACCGCAAGGCTCGCGCTACCGGCGTGGGCGGCGAAGTCCTGTGCTACGTGGCCTAAGGAGATTCAAATGTCACGTATAGCCAAATATCCGGTCAAGGTGCCGAACAACGTCAAAGTGACGTTGCTGCAAGATCAGATCACTGTCGAGGGTCCGCTGGGCTCGCTGACGCAGCCGCTGACCGGCGACGTCGCGGTCAAGCTGGACAACGGCGAGCTGACCTTCGCCGCCGCCAACGATACCCGTCACGCCAACGCCATGTCGGGTACGGTGCGCGCGCTGGTCGCCAATATGGTGACCGGCGTCAGCAAGGGTTTCGAGCGCAAGCTGAACCTGGTGGGCGTGGGTTACCGCGCTCAGGTGCAAGGCGACGTCATCAAACTGCAACTCGGTTTCTCGCACGACCTGAATCACAAGCTGCGCCCTGGGATCAAGGCGGAATGCCCGACCCAGACGGAAATCATCATCCGCGGCGCGAACAAGCAGGTCGTGGGGCAAGAGGCGGCTGAAATCCGCGCTTACCGCAAGCCCGAGCCCTACAAGGGCAAAGGCGTGCGCTACGCGGACGAGCGTGTCGTCATCAAGGAAACCAAGAAGAAGTAACGGCGGACGCAAGGACGAATCATGGACAAGAAAACATCCCGTTTGCGTCGTGCGGTTCCGACCCGCCGGAAGATTACGGAACTGGGCGTTCATCGCCTGTCGATCTTCCGCTCGAACCTGCACATCTACGCGAACATCATTTCGCCGGAAGGCGACCGCGTGCTGGTCAGCGCTTCCACGGTGGAACCCGAAGTGCGCAACCAACTGGCCAGCCAGTCCGGCCGTGGCGGCAACAAGGCCGCCGCGGAACTGGTGGGCAAGCGCGTTGCCGAGAAAGCCAAGGCCGCCGGTATCGAACTGGTTGCCTTCGATCGCTCGGGCTTCCGTTACCATGGCCGCGTGAAGGCGCTGGCCGATGCCGCGCGTGAAGCCGGCCTCAAGTTCTAAGCGAGGATCAGTCAAATGGCTAAACCACAAGGCAAAGGCGCCGTGGAAAAAGAGAACGACGACGGCCTGCGCGAAAAGATGATCGCGGTCAACCGCGTCAGCAAAGTGGTCAAGGGCGGTCGCACGATGAGCTTCGCGGCGCTGACCGTGGTTGGCGACGGCGACGGCCGCATCGGCATGGGCAAGGGCAAGGCGCGCGAAGTGCCGGTCTCGGTCCAGAAAGCGATGGAACAGGCCCGCCGCGGTTTGTTCAAGGTTGCCCTGAAGAACGGCACGCTGTACCACACCGTGGTCGGCAAGCATGGCGCTTCCACCGTGCTGATCTCTCCGGCCCCCGAAGGGACCGGCGTGATCGCCGGCGGCCCGATGCGCGCCATCTTCGAAGTGATGGGCGTGCGTAATGTGGTCGCGAAGAGCCTGGGCTCCAGCAACCCGTACAACATGGTCCGCGCCACGCTGAACGGCCTGCGCGCCTCCATGACGCCTTCGGAAGTTGCGGCCAAGCGCGGCAAGACCGTCGAAGAGATCCTGGGGTAAATCATGGCTCAGAAGCAGATCAAAGTCACCCTGGTGCGCTCGGTTATCGGTACCAAGCAATCCCATCGCGACACCGTTCGCGGCCTGGGCCTGCGCCGTATCAATAGCTCGCGCGTTCTGCAGGATACGCCCGAGGTGCGCGGGATGATCCGGAAAGTGGATTACCTGGTCACCGTCACGGAAGTCTAAGGAATCGCGATGTCGCAAATTCAACTCAACACGCTGAAGCCCGCCGAGGGCGCCAAGCATGCCAAGCGCCGTGTCGGCCGCGGCATCGGCTCGGGCCTGGGCAAGACCGCCGGTCGTGGTCACAAGGGTCAGAAATCGCGTTCGGGCGGCTTCCACAAGGTCGGTTTCGAAGGCGGCCAGATGCCGCTGCAGCGCCGTCTGCCCAAGCGCGGCTTTACCCCGCTGGGTCAGCACCTGTACGCCGAAGTGCGCCTGTCCGACCTGCAGAAAGTCCCCGTCGACGAAATCGACGTTCAGGTCCTGAAGCAGGCCGGCGTGGTCGGTCAGCAGGTTCGTTACGCCAAGGTCATCAAGTCTGGTGAACTGTCGCGCAAGGTCGTGCTCAAGGGCATCACCGCGACGGCCGGCGCTCGCGCCGCCATCGAAGCCGCGGGCGGCTCGCTCGCTTGAGGTGAGGTGAACAGTGGCTAACGCACAGGCACTG